>NZ_MUFL01000001.1:0-88713 GCF_001995355.1 Salinivibrio sp. PR919
TCTTTGGAGCGCACTGGCCCAGAGCCATACGACCCAGCCAATGCTGCCTGAATATCAGCGTATCAGCGGCGTTTCGGGGAACTTAAATTCCGTAGGTTCCGATACTTTAGGCAACATGATGGCGGCGTGGTCCGACGGGTTTAAGCGTTTGTACCCGGGGGTAAATGTTCAGCTGCAAACCCCCGGCTCTGCCTCGGCGGCCCCCGCGCTGGTGGAAGGTACAGCACAACTTGGCCCAATGAGCCGTCCGATGCGGGTCAGTGAAGAAAATGCGTTCCAAGCGCGATTCGGTTATCCACCCACCGCTGTGCCGGTGGCGATTGATGCCATGGCGGTTTATGTCCACCAAGATAACCCACTACAGAGAATTAGCTTCAATCAGCTGGATGCTATCTTTTCGCGAACGCTCTGGTGTGGGGCGAGTGAGTCTATTACTCGCTGGGGGCAGTTAGGACTTACCGGACGTTGGCAACATCGCGATCTACAATTATTTGGGCGTAACTCGGTATCCGGTACCTATGGCTACTTTAAACAGGCGGCATTGTGTCGTGGTGACTTTCGCGCCAATGTCAACGAGCAACCGGGATCGGCATCTGTGGTGCAATCTGTGGCCTCCTCATTAAATGCGATTGGATACGCGGGGATGGGTCACCAAGCGTCGGGGGCGAAAATGCTCGCCGTCGGTCATCCCGGTAAGCCTGCTGTTCTGCCGACTCAGCAGTCAATTCGCGATGGTGAGTACCCACTTACACGGTATTTATACCTCTATATCAATAAAGCACCCAACGCGCCGCTAGCTCCGCTTGAGGCGGCGTTTATGGGGTATATCCTCTCTGCACAAGGGCAAAAGGAAGTAAGCCGAGAAGGATATATTCCCCTCCCGGCGCAAGTGGTGCATGCGCAGCGCCATGCACTTGGATTGGATTAGTCGCTAAAACAAAGCGACCAACCCGCCGCTTTCCAGTAGTCTTGCTCTGCGGTCAGGTCGGCCGCAAGTAAGCGATTATCATCCAGCCAGCCTTTGGGAAACTGCAGCTGCCAACCGCCGTTTTTATCGATAGTCACCGTAATCTCGGGGAGAGCTTCGTCATTGCGCTGTGAGTGCAACACACAGGCGAGCCGCAGTGCGCAGATAAGCGTTTCGATCAGTTTGGGTTTAAACAAGGTGAATTTGGGCATTTCTCCCAGCTTTAACGCTTTACGATGAAAGCGCGCAAGGGTTGCCAAGACGGTTTGTTGCTCTTGGTTAAACCCGGGTAGGTTAGTATTGCTGAGAATATATGCTGAATGTTTGTGATAGCCCGGATAACCAATGCTTAACCCCACTTCGTGCAATAAAGCGGCCCAATTGAGTAATCCAGCCAATTCCGCTTTTTTACTGCCTTGTTCGGGCTCCGCTTGTGCGTAGAAGTGGGCGGCGGTTTGCTGGACTCGCCGTGCATGGGCAAGGTCGACATTGTAGCGTGCGGCCATATCATCTGTAGTTCGGCCACGGATGTCGGTGCGTTGGAAGCGCTCTTCCATCTCATACAGTAAGCCCTCACGCAGGGCACCATCTGAGAAGCGCAATTCATCAATTTTGAGCGCGTCGAGAACACCGGATAAAATCGCCACCCCAGCGGCAAAGACCGGCTGCCTGTCTTCGGTCAATCCCGGTAAATCGATGCTGTCACTGTGTTTGAACTTTAATAGCTTTTCAATCACATTATCCAAGCGCTTGCGCGTGATAATGCCATCCTCATCGCCCAACCCAATCACCACCTCGCGAATGGCTTTAATGGTGCCCGATGCGCCTAACGCGACTTGCCATCCTGCTTTGCGATATTGACTCGCCAGACTTTCCAATTTTTGTTGGGTAGCCGTTTGGGCTGCGAGAAATTGCTTTTCACTCAGCGCGCCTTGTGGGAAAAAGCGTTCGTTATAGCTGACACACCCCATGCGTTTGCTATTAACGAGCAGGGGCTGAAAGTCTTCACCAATCACCAGCTCGGTTGAGCCTCCACCGATATCAATGACTAAACGGCGACCCAGATTTTGCTGGGTGTGAGAGACCCCCAGATAAATCAGGCGTGCTTCTTCTTCACCCGCAATAATTTCAATCGGGTAAGGGAAGACTTGATTCGCCCGTTCAATAAATTCATGTGCGTTTTTGGCTTGGCGTAAGGTATGGGTTGCTGCGATCCGAACGTTGTCTATCTCGATGCCATTGAGGCGTTCGGCAAACATGGCTAAACAGTCGACACCACGTTGAATGGCCTCGTCGCTTAGGCGCTGCTTTTTATCCAATCCTGCGGCTAATCGCACCCGCTGCTTGTGACGACTGATAATTTGTAGGCCTTGCCCGACCACGCGGGCAACCACCATATGAAAGCTATTAGAGCCAAGATCGACGGCCGCAATCTCTCTCGGCTTATCATTACTTGCTTTGGGGTGTGTCATGCTGCAACTTTTCCGCGTGTTTGAGTTCCTGTCTCTCTAACTGCTTGAGGAAATCGTAAGTTTCGATTTGCGAGCGAATTTTTTTCTTGTTCCCTCGTTTAACATAGGTATTCGACATCTCCTTGTCGATGATACGCGCCTTGGTCCGATCGGAAAATTGGATCTCAAGGATGTCCATGATACGTTCTTTTAAACGCGGATCGCGGATGGGCGCACCGACTTCGATACGGTTATCGATATTGCGGGTCATCCAGTCGGCGGAAGAGATATAGACATCACGCTCCCCACCATTTTCAAACGCAAATACACGCGGGTGTTCTAAAAACCTATCGACGATACTGATCGCCTTGATATTTTGACTCACGCCTTTCACGCCCGGCACTAAAGAGCACATGCCGCGTACAATCATGCGAATTTTCACCCCTTCGCTGCTGGCCCGGTAAAGTAGATTGACCAGGCTTTTATCGACCAGATTATTCACTTTTAAGGTGATCCCGGCCTTACGCTTGGCTTTCGCGTGTTCGATTTCGCGCTCAATCAGCTTTTGAATGCGGCGTCGAGAGTTACGTGGTGACACGATCAAATGATTGAACTTGACCGGACGATAAGGGTTTTCGATAAACTCGAAGACCTTACGAATTTCAGACGTGATCTGCTGATCGGCGGTAAAGAGTGCAAAGTCGGTATAAATACGGGCCGTTTTTTCGTGGAAGTTACCGGTGCCAATGTGGCCATAATCACGTAATTCGCCATTTTCTCGCCGTGAGATCAGGCAAAGCTTGGAGTGAATTTTAAGCCCTGGAGTACCAAACACGACCTTGACGCCCGCATCGGTGAGCACGCGCGACCATTCGATATTGGCTTCTTCATCAAAACGGGCTTGTAGCTCGACCACCACGGTCACGCGCTTGCCGTTATTGGCCGCATCAATCATGGAGTTAATGATCCGCGAGTTCTTTGCCACTCGGTATACGTTAATGCGAATGCTGCGCACGGACGGATCAAAAGAAGCCTGGCGAACCAGCTCCGTCATATGGCGGAAGGTGTGGTACGGATAGTAAAGCAGGATGTCGCGCTCACGAATGGCATCGAAAGCATTGTTATGTAATTGAAAATCGGCCGATTCGAATGGCGGCAGTGGTGGGTTTTCCAGATATTTTCGCCCGACGTTAGGAAAGCCGATAAAGTCACGAAAGTTATGATAACGCGCACCGGGTAGGACGCTGTCATAATCAGAAATYTTCAGCACTTGGATGAGTTTACTCACCATTTCCGGCGGCATATCCCGTTGGTAGACAAAGCGCACCGGGAGAGCGGTGAGGCGTTGGTCCAAGCTTTCCGACATGTTCTCGAGCAGGCTGTGCTCTACCTCATTAGTAAGATCGTACTCTGCATCTCGGGTCATTTTCATGGCATAGGCATCGACCGTGTCGTAGTCGAAGAAGCCGCTGAAAATTTGGTCAAGACATAGTCGAATGATGTTGTCGAGCAAGATGATGGTTTTGCGCTGCCGTTTACCCTTGGGCTCAGGGACTTTAATAAAACGGTCAAGATCATCTGTTGGGATCTCAATCAACGCATACTTGGGCTCTTCCCCTTCTTTTTTAAGCTGTACGGCGAGGTACGAGTAGGCATCTTTCAGAAAGCTCAATACATCGACGTCTTTGGTCAGCATAATAGGCGTAATGTAGGGCAGAATATTGCTACGAAAATAGCGCTTTAGCCATTGGGATTGGTTATCGGTGAGCTGACGTTCGTTAACGAGAAAGATATTGCGGCGTGCCATCTCTAGCAAGATATCGTTGTAGAGATGGTCGAAATCTTGGTTTAGTTTGACGACTTTCGCTTGAATTTTACTTAAAAGTTCTTTGGCATGACTATCGACTCCACGCTCTTCGTCAATGATGATACGGCGTTTAACGTCCGCGAAACGCACTTGATAAAACTCATCAAGGTTGGAGGAGAAAATCCCCAAAAAACGAACACGTTCGATAATGGGGACGCTCTTATCGGCGGCTTCTTGGAGGACGCGTTCGTTAAAAGATAGCCAACTTAATTCTTTGTCGACGTGGTAAGTATCTAGTGTCATAAAGCGTGAGAAAATCCTGTTCTACTGGGTGAAATTACTGTCAAACTCGACGATCAAATCGTCGGACAGTGCTTCAAGGGCTTCGTGTAACATGGAGACATCCGCATCCGGCGGAATATCCAGATAAAAATCAGCAGTAAATATTTGCCCACCGGTATTGGCTGCGCTTTGTGTTTGCGCATTGAGTTTATTAATAGTGATACCGTGAGCGGCCAGTAATTGGCTGAGTGTTTGAACAATGCCGCGGCGATCGTTGCCCGTGACCGACAAGGTATGTGTGGTCGGGTTAGGGGTGACTGGCTTAGCGTCGGTGATCAGCAGCTGTAAGCCATCCAATTCGCGAAGCGCATGGACTAGCGCATCCGCATGGGTATCAGACACAGATAGATGGATGATCCCTGCGAATTGTCCGGCGAGTTGGCTAAGGCGGCTGGCTTGCCAGCTTCCGTGATGCGTAAAAATGGTCTGTGAGATTTGATCAACCAGCCCAGCGCGATCGGGACCCATCAGTGTGATAACAAAATGCTTCATGCGTGATCCTTACGGCGATTGTCGGGTCAATTATTGAGGCCGGTCAAGGTGTTGTCTATGCTGCTTTGCAGTAAAGTCGCTAAACTGTGCCCAATATCAACCTGCGCCAGCCTAAAGCCCGTTTGTTTCATTTTTATTGCGTACAGCCTTCGGTGGTATCCCTGTTCAGAGTGGGGGTGTCATAAAAATGTCATTGTAATGACATACAATTAAGGGCTTGATCTAAAACAAGAGGCACGAATGACCCACACTTCACCATCACTCAAAGATGCCAATCGAGTAAGACGTTTAAAAGACACGTTTACACGGCATACAGTACGTCTTGGTGGCGTGATGGTATTGGTCACTTTACTGCTCTTGTTCTTTTATTTGCTGACCGTCGTGTTACCGCTTTTTCATCAAGCGAGTATGACGCCGACCGGCCGTTTTAGTGTGCCAACACCAGCTACGCCGCACTTTATTGGCGCTGACAATCGTGAGCAGCTGGTTTATGCGCTTGATGATAGTGGCACCTTAACCGTAGCTCGTCGTCCTTTACAGGTCGACCAAGTTGCCACTGTGATGTTGGCGCGTAACTTATCAGATATTCCTCGTCCTGCGATGGCGACAGTGCCTGCCACCGCGCCCTTTATGGCTGTAGAAATAAAACCGGGACAAGTAGGCGTTTGGCAGCTACGTTTTCGCGCTGAATATGGCGACAATACCTCGGTATTACCCAAGCTGCGCCGTATGGCGGCATTTCCTTTACCTGTGATACTGGACTCGTCGGCGCTACGCCAATTAGCGCTCGCTGTCCCAGACAGTTTACACGGGGAAAATATAGCCCCTGTTTTGGTGGCGGTGACACACACGCAGGATCTGGTGCTTTATCGCAGTGGACGGATTGAACGGCACTCGCTGAGTGAGCCGGTTGATAATATAGCGCTCTCGCCTGACGGACAGCGCCTCTTTGTGCGTCAAGGCAGCACACTGACGGTGTGGCGAATTCACGGGCAACAGATGGCCATACGTGAAACCATTAATCTTGCCAATGTGGTGGAAAGTCCGGTTCAGGCGATGACCTTGCTCGCAGGTGGGCGTTCGTTAATGTTACACCATCAAGATGGCGGCTTGAGTCAGTGGTTTGATGTGGTGAAAAGTGGCCAGCCATCGCTGACCGAAGTGCGGTTATTTCAGCCAGCTAAAGGGAAGTTTGTGGCCTCACCGGAGTTGCATCGTAAAAGTATTGCGGTTGCGGATGAGCAAGGGGGGCTGAGCTTGCTGCATGCGACCAGCGAAAAGCAACGTTATTTTGCGGCCATGCTCGATACCTTGCCGCAAGCAATGGCGTTTTCTCCTCGTGCACAGGCACTGATTACCGTCACCGATGGTGTATGGCAATGGTTTGCTATCGATAACCCACACCCAGAAGTTAGTGTTCACTCACTTTGGGAGAAGGTCTGGTATGAAGGGTACGCAGAGCCCCAATATGTGTGGCAATCCACTTCTGCGGATGACACGTTTGAAGCTAAATTAAGCGTGGTTCCGGTGATTTTTGGCACCCTGAAAGTGGCACTCTTTGCGCTTGTATTTGCCGTCCCGATGGCGATTGGTGCGGCGATTTATACTGCCTATTTTATGTCTTCGGGGTTACGTAAAGTCGTGAAGCCGACGGTTGAAACCATTGAGGCACTGCCAACCGTGATCATCGGCTTTTTAGCCGGGCTCTGGTTAGCACCTTGGGTTGAGCAACACCTGCCCACGGTATTTTTACTGTTGCTGATGGTGCCACTTTGTTTGCTGGGTCTTAGCATGATTTGGCGAATGATCCCGCGCTATGTACGCCGCCGCTTACCGGACAATGCACAAATCTTGGTGATCATTCCGGCCCTGTTACTGATTGCGTTGGTGGCTTGGCAATTAGGGCCTTGGTTAGAACACCTATGCTTTGACGGCGATGCGCGTCGCTTTATCACCCATGAATTAGGGATAGGCTATGACCAGCGTAACGCGCTAGTGGTCGGTATTGCGATGGGCTTTGCGGTAGTGCCAACCATTTTCTCGATTGCGGAAGATGCCATTTTCTCTGTACCGCCGCATTTAAAAAGCGGCGCGTTGGCCTTGGGGGCCACTCATTGGCAGACATTGACACGTGTGGTATTGCTCACCGCAAGCCCGGGTATTTTTTCGGCGGTGATGATGGGACTCGGACGTGCGGTGGGCGAAACCATGATTGTACTGATGGCGACCGGGAATACGCCTATCATGGATTGGAATCTGTTAGAGGGGTTGCGCACCTTGTCCGCCAATATCGCGGTTGAAATGCCCGAGTCTGAGGTGGGGAGTTCCCATTATCGCGTGTTATTTTTAACCGCATTTATTTTGTTTGTATTTACCTTTGTGTTTAACACCTTAGCTGAACTCGTACGCCAACGCTTGCGCGACAAGTACAGTAACTTATAGGTGGGGATGAGAGCTCGTATGCGCGCATGGATGAAATCAGGAACCCCTTGGGTGTGGATAAGCGCAGGCATGGTCAGTGTCAGCTTGATTGCGATCCTTGGTGTGTTGCTTCTTATTGGTGCGCGCGGGTTGGGCTATTTTTGGCCTACGCCCATCACCCAGTTCACGCTCAATACACCCGAAGGCCAAGAAACGGTGATTGGGCAGATTTACCAAACGGACCGTGTCGACGCGACGCAACTGCAAGATGCAGGCATCACATTACCGGAAGATGCTAACCCAGATTATGCCCGTTTAGTGGTCAAAATCGGTAATCGCGAGCGTGACGGGGTGGACTTCCGGCAGTTGTTGGCGTTTAACATTCGCAGCCAATTTACTCCGGCATCGTTAGCCATGATAGAGCGGGTCGAGAATGGGATGTTCTATGGATGGCCTGTTGCGCTGGTAGATGAGAAAGGTACGCGCCATCGCCTAGATGAGGCAGATCTTGAAGCGCGCCTTGACGACTTGTCCGCGCGACGTGATGTGATTGATGATATTGAACGTGTCCACCTCGCCAGTGTCAATTATCAACTGGAACAGCTGCGTTTAGAGGAAAAACGCTGGGCCTTGGCCCATGCCGCAAATCGTGAGCCCCCGGCCCATATTTCAGAGCAGCGCGCGCAGCTATTGGACCAATATTCCCAGCTCGAGAAGAAGCTGGAAAGTTTACGCCATCACCAAGATGATGCCATGTTGGTGGTCAAAGATAGCCATCATGAAGAAGTGCTACTGCCACTTCGTAACGTCTTGGCGGTATGGTACCCCAACGCAATGAGCGGGGTTGAGAAGCTGCTCTTTTGGGGTCATCAAATTGGTGCGTTTGTCTCAGAGCCACCACGGGATGGTAATGCTTCTGGCGGCGTGTTCCCGGCCATTTTTGGCACTGTATTTTTGGTGCTGTTGATGGCTGTGATTGTAACGCCGCTTGGGGTGATTGCCGCGGTGTATCTTCATGAATATGCGCCAAAAACCGCGTTTACACGGATGATTAGGATTGCAGTTGTCAATTTGGCCGGGGTACCTTCGATCGTCTATGGCGTGTTTGGTTTGGGCTTTTTTGTCTATTTCATTGGTGGTTCGATTGATGAGCTCTTTTATCAAGCCGCTCAACCGGCCCCTGTCTTTGGAACGCCGGGCGTACTTTGGTCAGCGTTAACATTGGCGATTTTGACGCTGCSCGTGGTCATTGTATCGACGGAGGAAGGGTTGGCACGCATCCCGACCAGTGTTCGTCATGGTGCGTTTGCATTAGGTGCGACCCAAGCCGAGACACTGTGGCGAGTCGTGCTGCCGATGGCAAGTCCGGCGATGATGACTGGGCTGATCCTCGCCGTTGCACGTGCAGCCGGTGAGGTTGCGCCTTTGATGCTGGTGGGGGTAGTGAAAGTGGCACCAGCTTTGCCGGTGGATGGTAACTTCCCCTTTTTGCACCTCGAACGTAAGTTTATGCATCTGGGATATCATATTTATGATCTTGGCTTTCAGAGTACCCATATTGAATCGGCACGCCCTCTGGTATATGCCACCTCGTTTTTACTGGTGTCTGTGATTGTGGCGTTAAACCTTGCCGCTATCGGGATCCGCCATTACTTGCGTGAAAAGTATCGCGATTTGGAACAATAATGATGAGGCTCGACAAGCTATGTTTTCGATAAACTCCCGAATTGGCCTGACTCCCGAGCTCGATTTGGCAAATTTGCCTGAAGAGCAAACCGCGCTGTCGATCCGTCATCTCAATTTGTACTATCAGCAAACACAAGCTTTGTTTGATATTAATATGCGGATCCCAAAGGGAAAGGTCACGGCGTTTATCGGCCCGTCCGGCTGTGGTAAGTCGACCTTGCTACGCTGTATTAATCGGATGAATGATCTGGTTGATGGCTGTCGTGTTCGCGGGGAAGTGACCCTGCATGGGCAGAATATTTACGATCGCGACGTTGATGTGCCTGCATTACGCCGCCAAGTTGGTATGGTGTTTCAGCGGCCCAACCCTTTTCCTAAATCTGTTTATGAAAATGTGGTGTTCGGATTACGCCTGYAGGGTATCAATGATCCCCGGGTGCTCGATGATGCGGTAGAGCGAGCGCTGCGAGGGGCGGCTTTGTGGAATGAGGTAAAAGACAGACTCAATGATAATGCATTTGGCTTGTCAGGCGGTCAGCAGCAGCGTTTGGTTATCGCCCGTGCGATCGCGATTGAACCAGAGGTATTGTTGCTCGATGAGCCTTCATCAGCGTTGGATCCGATTTCAACGTTGACGATTGAAGAGTTGATTAATGATTTGAAAAGCCAATACACCGTGGTGATCGTCACCCATAATATGCAACAAGCCGCGCGTGTCTCGGATCAAACCGCATTTATCAATATGGGGCGTTTGGTGGAATACGCGGACACGGACACCTTGTTTACGACGCCGAAAAATAAACAAACTGAAGACTATATAACTGGTCGCTACGGATAAGGAGCAGGCCTTGGACAACCATAACATCAGTCGCCACATTTCAGGACAGTTTAATGCCGAGCTTGAAGCCATTCGAACCCATGTTTTAACCATGGGGGGGTTGGTCGAACGCCAACTGACCGATGCACTACGTGCCATGCATAACCAAGATGTCGATCTGGCGCGTCATGTTATTCGTGAAGATCACAAAGTCAATGGCATGGAAGTAGCGATCGATGAGGCGTGCACGCGAATTATTGCCAAACGTCAGCCGACCGCCAGTGACTTGCGACTGGTGATGGCGATCATCAAAACCATTACCGATCTTGAACGTATTGGTGATGTGGCGGACAGCATCGCGAAAATGGCATTGGATAACTCCAGTCACTCTCAGCAGCCTTTTCTCGTCTCGCTGGAAGCGCTAGGGCAACGTGCGGCGAAAATGCTGCACGAGGTACTGGATGCGTTTGCCCGTATGGATATTGAGGCGGCGATGCGGGTGTATCGAAAAGATGACTCCTTAGATCGTGAATACGAAGGGATCTTGCGTCAACTGATGACCTACATGATGGAAGACCCACGCTCAATTCCTAACGTGCTGAAAGTGATGTGGTCAGCACGCGCCATTGAGCGTGTTGGCGACCGCTGTCAGAATATTTGCGAATACATCATTTACTTTGTGAAAGGAAAAGATGTTCGCCATATTCAAAAAGAAGAGCTGGAAAAACTGCTTAAATAAGGGTTAATCGTCTGGCTCATTATTGAGCCACTCGCTGACTTGATCGGGCACAAAACTTTGCTCTTCAAGTGGCATGCGTACGTAGCCTTCTTTATTGATTTCAGGTAGATCGACCTCGGGGTAGGTGATTTCTTGATACGGGATCTGCGATAACAAGTGCGCAATGCAATTGAGCCGTGCGTGCTTTTTATTGTCCGCTTCGACCACCCACCACGGACTGTCTTTGGTGTCTGTGTAAGCAAACATACGATCTTTGGCCTCGCTATATTGCACCCAGCGGCTGCGAGACTCTAAGTCCATCGGGCTGAACTTCCAGCGCTTAATGGGGGTGCTAATACGTTCGGCAAAGCGTTTTTCTTGCTCGTCGTCAGAAACTGAAAACCAATATTTAATCAAGATGATGCCAGCACGCATTAACATGCGTTCAAACTCGGGACAGGTACGTAGAAACTCTTCGTATTCTTCGTCGGAGCAAAATCCCATCACCCGCTCAACCCCCGCTCGGTTGTACCAGCTGCGGTCAAACAGAACGATTTCACCACCGGCAGGCAGGTGCTCAACATAACGTTGGAAATACCATTGGGTACGCTCGCGCTCGGTGGGCTTATCTAGCGCGACGACGCGACATACACGTGGGTTGAGTTTTTCGGTAATACGTTTGATCACGCCACCTTTGCCCGCGGCGTCTCGCCCTTCGAATAACACCACCACTTTGAGGCGCTCTTGCTTGACCCACTCTTGCAGTTTGACTAGCTCGGTTTGTAGCTCCGTCAGTTTCTTTTCGTAGTGCTTTTTGCCGATTTTACTTGATGTTTTATCCGACAAGGGAAACTCCTTTTCACACCATTGTGCTTTTACGGTAGAAAACTCGCCTTTACGATGCAACGCTACCGCCTCGAGGACGGCGATCGCGCATCAAAATATCCGAGTCAGTCACAGTTCAGTGTTGTGCCATAGCCTGTTGCACGCACTCACAAGCGTGCGGAAAGGGCTTTTATTTGCCGGATAATGGCGGGGTTGGTCATTGGGTAGCAGGCATCATCACCTTCGCCCATGGTGGCCATTGCCCGGTGTTGCATGGCACTGGACTGATCCATACGGGCAGATAAATGAATTTCACGCGCGCCGCAGTGGGAGAGGATCGCCGCAGCATTATCAGGCGTGACCCCCGCGCCAGGCATGATCTGTAAAGCAGCCTGTCGGGTCATTTCTACCCAGCGTTTCAGTGCCTCTTTACCTTGCTCTGCGCTGCTGGCTTGGCCCGAAGTAAGTACCCGCTCAATCGCGGGACGCGCTAAAAGCGCTTCCAGTGCTGATTCAGGATCGGCGCAGTGGTCAAACGCGCGATGAAACGTCACGCCCATGCCTTTGGCTTCTGCCAACATGTCATCGATAAGCGGTAAGTCGAGCTGTCCTTGGGCTGTCAGTGCGCCGATCACCACACCTGCACATCCAGCTTGGCGTGCCATCGCAATATCCTTGAGCATGACTTCTGCTTCGTCACTGCTGTATAAAAAGTCTCCCTCACGTGGCCGGATAATGGCATAAATGGGGATATTCGCTTGTTGGGCGGCAAGTTGCATATAGCCGTAACTGGCCGTGAGTCCACCAAGGCGCAGTGCACTACACAGCTCGATGCGGTCAGCGCCAGCGCGCTCTGCCACCTTTAAAGAGCCAATACTATCAATACAAACTTCGACCAAGACAGACATACCACCCCTTAGTGAGCAACACAGTGTCAATAATAGAGGCTGTATTGTGACAGCAGGCTGAAGAATTACCTAGTAGAAGCGGTAGAAAGCGAGGGGGATCGTGACGATGCAAGTAACGTGTCATGGGGGACTAGATACAAAAAGGGCCCGGTTTAACCGGGCCTCATTATTATCTCACATTGTCCAGTGCGTAGGGCACGTCACCTTTTGACAGTTAATAATTACAGGTCAGCAGAGTGCTCAGACAGGTATGCAGCAACACCTTCTGGTGAGTCTTTCATACCTGCTTTACCTTCTTCCCACTGTGCTGGGCATACTTCACCGTTCTTCTGGTGGAAGCTCAGTGCATCAACCATGCGCAGCATCTCGTCGATGTTRCGGCCAAGTGGCAGATCGTTTACGACTTGGTGACGTACAACGCCTTCCTCATCGATGAGGAAAGAACCACGGAAAGCAACACCTGCTTCTGGATGCTCTACGTCGTACGCTTTGCAGATTTCGTGTTTAACGTCTGCAACCAGTGGGTATTTAACCGCACCGATACCACCGTCTTCGATGGCAGTTTTGCGCCATGCGTTGTGTGAGAACTGAGAGTCGATAGACACACCGATAACCTCAACGCCCTTCGCTTGGAAGTCTTGGAAACGCTTATCGAATGCAATCAGCTCTGATGGGCACACGAAAGTGAAGTCGAGTGGGTAGAAAAAGACAACAGCTTTTTTGCCTTTGGTGAACTCTTTCAGGTTGAAGTTTTCAACGATTTCGCCATTACCTAGTACGGCTGCGGCAGTAAAATCTGGTGCTTGACGACCTACGAGTACCATAACTCAGCTCCTAATTAAAAAGTTTGCCTGAAGATCAGGTTCCTATATAAGCGAGACAAACTATAGCTGACTTGCTACATTGAAAAAAGTGGAATTAATAGATTGTTATAATCGAAAAAAACGATTGTATAAAGTTTGACAGAATGAACAAATATCCATCACTTAAGCAGCTACACTATCTGGTTACCTTGTCAGAAACTCGCCATTTTGGCGAGGCGGCGAAACTGTGTTTTGTTAGCCAATCGACCCTCAGTGCCGGGATCCAAAATCTAGAAGAGTTGATTGGTGCCCAGCTCATTGAAAGAGACAATAAAACCTTGGTACTGACTGGTATGGGAGAGGAAGTGGTACGCCGCAGCCGCGAAATCCTTGCCCGAAGCCAAGATTTAATGGAGCTCACTCACGTCCAGTCTGATCCTATGCATGGCAAAGTCCGTTTGGGCTGTATTCCGACTATCGCTCCGTTTTTACTCTCCGACGTGGTCCAGCAGGTAAACCAGCGCTATCCCAATTTAGATCTCTTGTTACGAGAAGATACCACCGCGAATTTGCTTACCGCGCTCAAACACGGCGAAATGGATGTGCTGATTTTGGCCTTACCGATGGATATCGGCGCCATGACTAGCCGCATTGTTGGCCGTGATCCTTTCAAGATGGTGATGAGCCGCAAGCAAGCCGCGCAATTAACGCTGCCGGTGGATTACGGTGCCTTGCCCGATGAGTCGGTGTTTTTGCTCGAGCGCGAGCACTGYCTCACGGACCATGCGGTATCTGCCTGYCARATGACRGCCTCACAGAAGATTAACCCGTTTATGGCGACCAGCTTACATACCTTGATTCAGATGGTCGCCAACGGCAATGGCGTCACATTTATTCCGCAAATGGCGATTGATCATGGCTTAATCGATAATCTCGACGTGCATCTAGAAACGCCACCCGGACGCGCCGCGTATCGTGAAATTGGCATGGTGTGGCGTCCATSATCGAGTCGCATTGATACCTTTAATAAATTGGCTGATCTGGTTGCAGCATTACTTAATCGCACTGACTAGCTAGCGATCATCTGCTATTTAGGTTTTTATCTCGATTAATAGCAGATTAAGTAGCATATTCCTCTGCAATAAAACCTCATTAAGTGAAATAGAATCGTTGGATTATTATCACGCCAGTGAGTCGGTTTATAATCAACGCATCTTGCTGTTTCGATTAACTGGCTGATAATAATAAATTTATTACCTCTCCCACACATCTTTTGTCGCTTAATGTGTAATTAAATTACGTAATGAGTTACAAATAGGTGACAAAAATATGATCTGCGTAGCAGGTTTATATCCTCCTAATAATTCGTACAAAAAAATCAATTCGAGCTAATGCTCTATTTTATTTAACTTTCTGTTTTGTTTGTATTTATGTGTTTTTTGTTGCGAGGTTGAAATGAATCTCTAGTTGATTTTTACGCCAAACTACGCCAACTTGATTAAACAGTGACCACATTGTCTAGAAAAGTTGCAGTGTGGCGGAATAATCATTTTTGTTGTGATTGGATTACAACTGAGGCCAGGGAGGCAACATGACTGAAGCGTGTTCAACGTTACGTGAATCGCTGGTGCTGACAGAAGCGTTATCACCGGAACAAGCTGAAATACTAACCGATGATGCGTTATGTTTTGTGGCGAGTCTCGCTGATAAGTTCGCATCACGCGTGCCTGAGCTGCTCGCGGCGCGAGAAGTCCGTCAGCAGCGCATTGACGCAGGCACCTTGCCAGACTTTTTACCCGAAACCGAATCAATTCGCCAAGGGGACTGGACCATTCGTGGGATCCCCAGCGATCTGCAAGATCGCCGGTTAGAAATCACCGGACCTGTCGATCGCAAAATGGTGATTAACGCACTGAATGCGAATGTGAAGGTCTTCATGGCAGACTTTGAAGACTCATTTGCACCGGCGTGGCCGCAAGTGGTTGAGGGGCAGCGGAATTTGCGTGATGCGGTCAACGGCACCATCAGTTATACCCACCCTGACACTGGTAAGCGTTATCAGCTCAATGATAATCCGGCTCGGCTGATCTGCCGCGTGCGTGGCCTTCACCTCACGGAAAAGCATGTAGAGTGGCAGGGCAAACCTATTCCAGGCGCTTTATTCGACTTCGCTTTGTATTTTTTCCACAACTATCGTCGCTTATTGGAGACCGGCTCGGGTCCTTACTTTTATGTGCCGAAGTTACAAGCCTATCAAGAAGCCGCATGGTGGAGTGACGTCTTCTCATTTGCTGAAGATGAATTTGGTCTAAGCCGTGGCACCATTAAAGCCACCGTATTGATWGAGACTCTACCTGCCGTGTTTGAGATGGATGAAATTCTTTACCATCTTCGCGACCACATTGTGGCTCTAAACTGCGGCCGCTGGGATTATATCTTTAGCTACATCAAAACCTTGCGTAATCATCCGGATCGCGTCTTGCCGGATCGCCAAGTCGTGACCATGGATAAACCTTTCCTCAATGCTTACTCCCGTTTGTTGGTAAAAACTTGCCACAAGCGCGGTGCGTTAGCGATGGGCGGTATGGCCGCGTTTATTCCCAGTAAAGATCCGGCTGAAAACCAGCAGGTGCTGGATAAGATTGAAAAAGATAAAACCCTCGAAGCCAATAACGGCCACGACGGTACATGGATTGCGCACCCGGGGCTGGCAGATACCGCTAAAGCGGTGTTCGACCGCGCACTGGGTGACAAGCCTAACCAGTTACATATCTCCCGCGAGCAAGACGCGCCGATTACCGCCGCCGATCTCCTTGCTCCTTGTGACGGAGAGCGCACCGAAGCGGGAATGCGACACAACATTCGGGTCGCGGTGCAATACATCGAAGCATGGATCTCAGGTAATGGGTGTGTGCCGATTTACGGCTTAATGGAAGACGCCGCCACTGCCGAGATTTCACGTGCGTCGATTTGGCAATGGATCAAACATCAAAAGCCATTGAGCAATGGCCAAGTAGTTACCAAGGCATTGTTTGAGCAATACCTCAGTGAAGAGATGAAAGTACTGGAACACGAGTTAGGGGCCGATGTCTTTGCCCGCGGGCAATATCAGCAAGCAGCCGCCTTGATGGCACAGCTGACGACCAGTGATGAGTTGGTCAACTTCTTAACCCTACCTGGGTATCAGTATTTGCCATAGTGGCACGGAAGCAACACAACAAAATGGATTGACAGGACTGGGCTTGCGCCCGAGAAATAAGAGGAATGGAACATGACTTTAACTCGCCAACAACAAATCGCTCAACTGGAAAAAGAGTGGGCAGAAAATCCACGTTGGAAAAACGTAAAACGGACTTACAGCGCGGAAGAGGTGGTGAACCTACGCGGCTCTTTTGTCCCAGAAAACACCATTGCCAAGCGCGGTGCCGCTAAGCTTTGGGATCTTGTCAATGGTGAGGCCAAAAAGGGCTATGTGAATTGCCTTGGTGCACTCACTGGTGGGCAAGCTGTCCAGCAGGCCAAAGCGGGAATTGAAGCCATTTACCTCTCCGGCTGGCAAGTGGCGGCGGATAACAACACTGCCTCAAGCATGTATCCAGACCAATCACTGTATCCCGTCGACTCGGTACCTGCGGTGGTAAAGCGCATTAATAATGCTTTTCGCCGTGCCGACCAGATCCAATGGTCGAAAGGGGGCAGCCCGGAAGATGGCATTGATTACTTTTTGCCGATTGTTGCCGATGCAGAAGCAGGCTTTGGCGGCGTACTCAACGCGTATGAGTTGATGCGCAGCATGATTGATGCAGGTGCCGCTGGGGTGCACTTCGAAGATCAGCTCGCGTCGGTGAAAAAATGTGGCCACATGGGGGGCAAGGTATTGGTGCCGACCCAAGAAGCGGTGCAAAAACTGGTGGCAGCGCGTTTAGCAGCGGACGTTGCAGGGACAGATACCTTAGTCATTGCGCGCACCGACGCCAATGCGGCAGACTTGCTGACGTCGGATTGCGACCCCTACGATAAGGACTTTATTGTCGGCGAGCGTACGGCCGAAGGCTTTTACCGTGTGCGTGCGGGGATTGAGCAAGCCATTTCTCGCGGCTTGGCCTACGCGCCGTATGCCGATTTAGTTTGGTGTGAAACGGCCAAACCTGATTTAGAAGAAGCGCGTCAATTTGCCGAAGCCATTCACGCCAAATACCCCGATCAATTGCTGGCTTATAACTGCTCTCCGTCATTTAACTGGGAGAAAAACTTGGATGCAGACACGATTGCCCGTTTCCAACAAGCGCTTTCTGACATGGGCTATAAGTATCAGTTCATCACCTTAGCGGGTATTCATAATATGTGGTACAACATGTTTGATTTAGCCCACGCTTATGCGCAAGGTGAGGGGATGCGTCACTATGTCGAAAAAGTGCAGCGCCCAGAGTTTGAAGCGGCTGAACGGGGCTACACCTTTGTGGCGCACCAGCAAGAAGTGGGCACGGGTTACTTTGACCAAATGACCAACACCATTCAGGGTGGTCAATCGTCGGTGACAGCGTTGACTGGCTCAACCGAAGAAGATCAGTTCTAACCCATGCGGATGGGACGAAACGGGGAGTGGCGACACTCCCCTTTTTTATTCGTCGGCCTCCATGGGCTCAGTTTCTTCTTGGATTTCCAACAAAGTTGAGGCTATGGCGACAAAATCGCTGTCGGTAATAATGCCAACCAACTTCTGATTTTTAATCACAGGCAAACAACCGATTTTGCGCTCTAGCATGGTCAAGGCGGCTGCGCGTAGAGAGGCTTCTGGATCCACCGTCACTAGTTGACGATGAGCAAAATGCGACAGGGGCGTATTCATTTCGTTGTCCCCGTTAGTCGCTTTACCTAACGAAGAGGCTTGAGCGGATAGCACGTCGCGTTGCGTCACGAGTCCTACCAGTCGCTGCGCATCATCAACCACAGGTAAATGACGAAAGCGTTCGGCACTCATCAGCGTATGAGCGTCGGCCAAGGTGTGTTCCGGGGAGAGCGTATGTGGATGCCGGGTCATCATGTCATCAACGATAAACATGGCACCTCCTTACAGTAAGACAGGGAAGGGAAGCTATACTTACACTCTAGTCTACCTAGCACTAATTCGACGTGATACGTATCAAGGATAGTTGTTATAAAAGGCAGGCGAAGTGCAATAAGATGTGACAGTTTAAGCGGCGACTAATCCTCCACCTTGCTTGATATTCACCGTGGTGAACCTATACTAGCGGCCTGCTTTTTATCTAGGCAAATGTCATGCAATTATCCGATTTTCACTTTGAACTTCCCGATGAGTTAATTGCACGCTATCCGCAGCCGGATCGCAGTGCAAGTCGCTTATTGTCACTCGATGGCACAAGCGGTGAGGTGGTACATCGTCAGTTTAAAGATATCCTCGAGCTGGTTGAGCCTGGGGATTTGATGGTGTTCAACAACACACGAGTGATCCCTGCGCGTGTGTATGGCCGCAAAGCGTCGGGCGGTAAAATAGAGGTGCTGGTGGAGCGCGTGCTCGACGAACGTCGTTTCCTCGCCCACGTGCGCGCGTCTAAAGCCCCCAAACCCGGTGCCGAATTATTCCTTGGCGATGACGGACAGATCCCTGCAGAGATGGTGGCACGCCACGATGCTTTGTTCGAAATCCAGCTAAACGGCGATAAAGGCGTGGTAGATACGCTTAACGACATCGGCCATATGCCGTTGCCGCCATACATCGACCGCCCTGATGAAGAGAGCGATAAAGAACGCTATCAAACTGTGTATAACCAAAAGCCCGGGGCAGTTGCTGCGCCAACGGCGGGGTTACACTTTGACGATGCCATTATGGCTGCGCTTAAAGAAAAAGGCGTCAATATGGCGTTTGTTACCTTGCACGTCGGCGCCGGAACATTCCAACCCGTGCGCGTTGATAATATCGAAGAGCACGTAATGCATGCAGAGTATGCGGAAGTGCCACAAGAGGTTGTTGATGCGGTGAACCACACCCGTGCGCAAGGTAAACGCGTGATTGCGGTGGGAACCACCTCGGTGCGTTCACTGGAAAGTGCGGCACAAGCGGCGAAGCAAAACGGTGAGCCGTTGGCGCCATTTTTCAACGATACTCAGATTTTTATCTATCCTGGTTATCAATGGCAGCTGGTGGACGTGTTAGTGACCAATTTTCACTTGCCGGAATCAACCTTGATCATGCTGGTGAGCTCTTTTGCCGGTTACGAACATACCATGGCCGCCTATCGTGCGGCAGTTGAAGAGCGCTATCGCTTTTTCAGCTACGGCGATGCCATGTTTATTACCCGTCAGCAAGACGCTGACTCATCGACAACGACACGAGATTAACTGCTCGTGCGATGCTTGCGGCATGATAAACCTTGCACGCATAAGACACACGCCAGACTGTTTCTCTGGCACTGAGGAGGATTCGTGGAATACGAACTGAAGAAAACCGACGGACGCGCCCGCCGTGGCCGTTTGATCTTTGAGCGCGGGACTGTAGAAACCCCAGCATTTATGCCGGTAGGAACGTACGGGACCGTAAAAGGAATGACCCCAGAAGAAGTTAAAGGAACCGGTGCCGAAATCTTGCTTGGCAACACCTTCCACCTTTGGCTACGTCCGGGTCAAGAGGTAATGCGACTGCACGGGGATTTGCATGACTTTATGCAGTGGCAAGGACCCATCTTGACCGACTCTGGCGGCTTCCAAGTCTTCAGCTTGGGCGATATCCGTAAAATCACCGAAGAAGGGGTTCATTTCCGTAACCCTGTGAATGGTGATCGCATCTTTATGGATGCGGAAAAATCGATGGAGATCCAATATGACCTTGGTTCAGACATCGTAATGATTTTTGATGAGTGTACCCCTTACCCTGCGACGCACGCCGAAGCGAAAAAGTCGATGGAGATGTCATTACGCTGGGCAAAGCGCAGCCGCAATCACTTTGACAAATTAGGTAACAAAAATGCGCTGTTCGGTATCGTGCAAGGTGGTGTATATGAAGATCTGCGCGATGTATCGGTCAAAGGGCTCACTGAGATTGGCTTTGATGGTTATGCTGTCGGTGGTTTGGCCGTGGGTGAGCCAAAAGAAGACATGCACCGCATCTTGGAGCATACCTGTCCGCAACTACCAGAAGATAAGCCCCGCTATCTGATGGGCGTGGGTAAGCCTGAAGATTTGGTGGAAGGCGTTCGTCGTGGCGTAGACATGTTTGATTGTGTGATGCCAACCCGAAATGCCCGCAACGGCCACCTCTTTATTACCGGCGGTGTGATCAAGATCCGTAATGCGAAACATAAAAGTGATACCTCGCCACTGGATCCAGAGTGTGACTGTTACACTTGCCGCCATTACAGCCGTGCTTACTTGCACCATTTAGACCGCTGTAACGAAATTCTTGGCGCGCGCCTCAATACCATCCATAACTTACGTTACTATCAACGAGTGATGGAAGGTTTGCGTCACGCGATTGACGAAGGTAGATTAGATGCCTTTGTAGAGGATTTCTACGCGCGTCGTGGCAAGGAAGTGCCGCCGCTCGACTGATTTCGAATTCAACAACTAGAACGAGGACGTGATTGAATGTTTATCTCACAAGCTCACGCAGCCGCTGAAGCCGGACCACAAGGTGGTGGTATGCAGCTATTTATCATGCTTGGCCTTTTTGCGGTGATTTTCTACTTTATGATTTACCGCCCGCAAGCCAAACGTGTTAAAGAGCACAAGAACTTGATGGCTTCTATGAGCAAAGGGGACGAAGTACTGACCGGTGGTGGTTTGGTGGGTAAAATCACCCAAATCGCTGAAGACAATGATTTTATTGTCATCGCCCTGAACGACGACAACGAAGTGACGATTAAAAAAGACTTCGTGACCGCTGTTCTACCTAAGGGTACCATCCAGTCTCTTTAATTCTCGCAACCATAAAGGATGCATGCTGTGCTAAACCGTTATCCTTTGTGGAAGTACATCATGTTGCTGGTAATCTTGGTTACCGGCATCGTGTATGCGCTTCCCAATTTATACGGTGAAGATCCAGCAGTACAAATTTCCGGGGCGCGTGGCGCCTCGGTAGATATGACTGCGCTGGACTCCATCAAACAAACCCTCGAATCCAACGATCTCTCCTATCAATCTATCGCGCTCGAAGACGGCACCGTGTTGGCCCGCTTTAAAGACACTGAGACCCAAATCAGTGCTCGCGATCTTCTGATGTCCCGTTTTGATAGCAACGACTATGTGGTGGCTTTAAACCTGGCTCCGGCGACGCCGACTTGGCTAGACGCGCTGGGTGCCACGCCTATGAAGCTTGGTCTTGACTTGCGTGGCRGTGTGCACTTTCTCATGGAAGTGGACATGGACGCGGCACTCGAAAAGCTGATGACGCAGCAGGAAGACAGCTTCCGTACTGATCTGCGCGAAGCGCGTATTCGCTACCGCGGCATTCGAATTGAAGATAATACCCGCGTTGTGGTGCTTCTGCGTAATGCGCAAGACACAGACAAAGCACTTGAGCTGCTGTCGAACAACTATCTGGATATGAACTTCTCGGTAGATGGCGATCAAGGCAAACTGACCGCCGTCTACAAAGAAGAGCGCCTGAAAGAAATTCGTAACTACGCGGTGGCACAAAACATCACCATTTTGCGTAACCGTGTGAATGAATTAGGTGTGGCCGAGCCATTGGTGCAACGTCAAGGCGCGAGCCGCATTGTGGTTGAGCTTCCGGGTGTACAAGATACGGCGCGTGCGAAAGAAATTCTTGGCGCGACGGCGACCTTGGAATTTCGCGAAGTGGATCAAGACGCCGACTTGTCTGCTGCCATGGCTGGCCGAGTGCCGCCGGGTAGCGAGCTGATGATGACCCGTGATGGTCGTCCAACCGTGTTGAAAAAGCGCGTGATCCTGACCGGGTCTCATATTACCGATGCGAGCTCGTCACGTGACGAATACAGCCGTCCTCAAGTCAATATCTCGCTAGATAGCGAAGGTGGCGACAAGATGTCGGACTTCAGTAAACGCCATATTGGTGAACTGATGGCAACGGTTTTCGCTGAGTACAAAGACAGCGGAGAGCGCGACGAAAACGGCAAAGTGATCTTGGAAAAGCACGAAGAAGTGATCAACCAAGCGACGATTCAATCGGCGTTGGGGCGTAACTTCCGGATTACTGGCATCGACTCGCCTGCAGAAGCACACAACCTCGCGTTGCTGTTACGTGCAGGTGCCTTGATTGCTCCCATCTCTATTGTTGAAGAGCGCACCATTGGTCCATCTATGGGGCAGCAAAACATCAATATGGGTGTGCAAGCCTGTATCTGGGGATTGGTTGCGGTGATGATCTTCACCTTGATTTACTACCGTCGCTTTGGCCTTTTTGCTAACTGTGCGCTGTTTGCGAATATCGTGCTGATCATCGGTATCATGTCTTTGATTCCTGGGGCGACCATGACGCTACCCGGCATTGCCGGTATTGTCCTCACCGTGGGGATGGCCGTGGATGCGAACGTACTTATCTTTGAGCGTATCCGCGAGGAGCTGATTGAAGGGCGTAATCCACAACATGCGATTGATCGGGGTTACTCCAATGCCTTCAGTACCATTGCTGATGCCAATATCACCACATTGATCACTGCCATCATCTTGTTTGCAGTGGGTACAGGGGCAATCAAAGGCTTTGCTGTGACGCTGTCGATCGGTATTTTGACCTCAATGTTTACGGCCATTATCGGTACACGTGCGCTGGTTAACCTGGTGTACGGCGGTAAACGCGTCAAGAAACTGTCGATTTAAGGGAGCCAAGCATGTTTCAAATTTTTAAACCAGACATGTCGATCAACTTTATGCGTTGGTCCAAGTTGGCCTTCGTTTTTTCGCTTGTCATGATTGCCGCGTCTGTGGTCACCCTGTCAACCAAATGGTTGAATTGGGGGCTGGACTTTACTGGCGGAACCCTGATTGAAGTCGGCTTCGAGCAGCCGGCAGATTTGCCTGCAATTCGTGAAGCCTTATCTGCTGATGGGTTTGACGATGCGGTGGTGCAAAACTTCGGCAGCGCTACGGATGTGAWGGTCCGTTTGCGTCCGCGCGATGATATGCAGGGCGAAAATCTGGGTAACGAAGTGCTCCGTGCGATCAAAGAAGGCACGGGTGAAGCAGTCGAAATGCGCCGGATTGAGTTTGTGGGTCCAAACGTCGGGGACGAACTGACCGAAGCGGGTGGTCTGGCGATCATCATTGCCTTGGTTTGTATTTTGATCTACGTCTCATTCCGCTTTGAGTGGCGTCTGGCTGCCGGTGCAGTTATGGCGTTGGCGCATGATGTGATCATCACCTTAGGGATCTTCTCACTGTTCCAAGTTGAAGTAGACTTGACCATTGTTGCCGCGTTGCTAACGGTGGTGGGTTACTCGTTGAACGATACCATCGTGGTATTTGACCGGATTCGTGAAAACTTCCGTAAGCTGCGTAAAGGCGAGTCGGATGAGATTATCAACGCCTCTATCTCACAAACCTTAAGCCGGACCACGATTACATCCGGGACCACCTTGTTTGTGGTTATCGCTCTATTCACCTTGGGCGGTTCAATGATCCACGGGTTTGCCATGGCATTGCTGATTGGTATCACGGTAGGTACGTATTCTTCGATTTACGTTGCGTCAGCGTTGGCGCTGAAATTGGGGATTACTCGCGAGCACTTGCTGGTACCCGAGGTGGAAAAAGAAGGTCAAGAGTTCGACTCTATGCCTTAATGCTGTCGGCTACCGACTCGGTGGCCGCTGCTTTACCACTCCATTTGGTAATAAAAAAAGCGGCGCTCGATGAGCACCGCTTTTTTCTTGTTTCGTCTGTCGTGTCGATTATTTCTTCATCGACTCAGGCGCATTCTCACGCACTTTTGCCAGCATACCTTTCACGATACGTGGGTTACCACTGACAATGTTGCCTGAGTGCATGTAATCGGTGCCGCCACTAAAGTCGGTACAAATCGCACCCGCTTCACGAGCAATCAGCTCACCGGCCGCAAGGTCCCACGGCTTAAGGCCAAGCTCAAAGAAACCGTCCACACGGCCAGCGGCCACGTAGCACAGATCCAAGGCTGCTGAACCGGTACGACGGAAGTCTGCACAATCAACAAACAAAGCACTGATCACGGCCATAAAGCCTTCAGCATGTTGCTTCGCTTTGAAGGGGAACCCCGTCGCGAGGATGGTGCCGTTCAGATCTTTTGCGCTGCCGGTACGGATACGTTTGTTATTAAGTTGCGCGCCAGCACCGCGTTGTGCGGTGAATAGCTCGTTACGCATTGGGTCATACACGCAGCCGATTTCGGTGCGGCCTTTAATGCGCACAGCAATAGAAACGCTGAAGTGAGGTAAGCCATTAACGAAGTTAGTGGTGCCATCCAGTGGGTCGATGATCCATTGATAGTCGCTATCTTTACCTTCCGCAACGCCAGATTCTTCACCAACGATGGTGTGGTCAGGGTAGGACTTTTTGATGATGTCGATGATGATTTGCTCAGCACCTTTGTCCACATTGGTGACAAAGTCATTGGTGCCTTTTTGCGCGGTTTCGATGTTGTCTCTGTGTTCTGCAGATTTAGCGATAAAGTCGCCAGCCTTCCGTGCAGCACGGACGGCGATGTTTAGCATCGGATGCATACGATTTTCCCAACGGATGTTAAAGAACGAAAGCGGGCGCGAGTATAACAGAGCTGGATGAAAAGGAAAGTGGTTATTTTTTCATCGCCACGAGTCAGACAATTAGCGCGGTAACATGTTTTTCGTTAATAGTCGCTCTTGTCCTAGCTGAGAAGTATTATCGATTGCACTGTGATAAACTGCGCAGATCTTTCAGACCTCTGCTTGCGGGTAGTCAAAGCCAATAATTACCCCAGTAGTGCAAGAGACGACGATAACACCATGCTAGATCAAATTCGCGTAGTGCTAGTGGGCACTTCCCACTCCGGCAATATCGGCTCGGCGGCACGAGCCATGAAAGTAATGGGCTTAAGCCGTATGACCCTAGTGGCACCTCAATGTGACGTTGATGGGCAAGCCATTGCACTGGCTGCCGGTGCCAGTGATATCGCCAATAACGCGCGAGTGGTGGACACGCTTGAAGAAGCCGTGGCCGATTGTGGCTTGGTGATTGGGACCAGTGCACGTAGCCGAACGCTAGAATGGCCGATGCTAGATGCCCGCGAGTGTGGGAAAAAGGCCTTGTCTGAAGCACCGTCTCATCCGGTTGCGATTGTGTTCGGCCGTGAGCGCACAGGACTCACAAATGAGGAGTTGCAAACTTGTCATTATCATGTCGCTATTCCTGCCAACCCAGATTACAGCTCGTTGAATTTGGCCATGGCGGTGCAAACACTCTGCTATGAGCTACGTATGGCATGGTTAGAAAGCCAGGCGTATCAAGGCGAGAGTCAGGTTCAAGACTATCCGCTTAATGAAGAGCTGAGCCGTTTTTACCAACACCTTGAAAAGGTGTTAACCCAAACTGGTTTTATTCGTAAACAGCATCCTGGCATGGTGATGACCAAATTGCGTCGTCTGTTTAATCGCGCAAGGCTGGAGAGCCAAGAGCTTAATATTCTGCGAGGCGTCTTGTCGTCGGTTGAAAAAGGGACCCAGCCAGCAGAGGCATCACCATCCAATAAAGAGAATTCATAACGGCATTGATCGATCTCATTGGCACGACGTAATAGGGCAAATAAAACCTGACTAAATTACTCAGGTAAATACTTGACCAAAACACTCAAGTATGTAACCATTTGACCATCTATTCACCACAGGTAGCGTGTTATGAGACTGACTTCGAAAGGCCGTTATGCGGTAACCGCGATGCTCGATGTCGCCCTTCATTCTGAGCAGGGCCCGGTGCCACTGGCAGACATTTCTGAGCGTCAAGGCATTTCATTGTCTTACCTTGAGCAACTTTTTTCTCGCCTGCGTAAGGCGGGGCTAGTGAGCAGTGTTCGTGGCCCAGGCGGTGGTTATCGTCTTGGTGTAGAAGCCACTGATATCGCGGTAGGTGCCGTGATCGCGGCGGTTGACGAATCCGTAGACGCCACTAAGTGCCAAGGTAAAGCTGACTGTCAAGGCGGTACTCGCTGTTTGACGCATACCTTGTGGCGCGATTTAAGTGCCCGTATAAGCGGTTTTCTAAATGACATCACGCTCGGTGAGCTGATGCAAGATAACGAAGTGAAGCAAGTAGCAGATCGTCAGGACGCTAAACTGGATGCCACCTTGGCGCCCAGACATTCTTTTAGCTCACAAGTAAAGCAAGACAGTGTCACCATTGGTGTCAATGTTCGCTCCTGATGACCATGTCGGTGTAATTGGAGAAAAACATGAAATTGCCCATTTATTTTGATTACTCAGCCACGTGTCCGGTTGATCCGCGTGTGGCTGAAAAAATGAGTCAGTACCTGACTATGGACGGGTTCTTTGGTAACCCGGCCTCTCGCTCGCACCGTTTTGGCTGGCAGGCAGAAGAAGCGGTAGATACCGCTCGTGAGCACATCGCGAACTACTGTAACGCTGATCCTCGTGAAATCGTCTTTACCTCTGGTGCGACCGAGTCTGACAACTTGGCAATTAAAGGCATCGCTCACTTCTACGCGAAGAAAGGCAAGCACGTCATTACTTGTAAAACCGAGCATAAAGCGGTGTTGGACCCATGCCGTCAACTCGAGCGTGAGGGCTTTGAAGTTACCTACCTTGAGCCAGAAGAAAATGGCTTGGTAGACATGAAAAAGCTCGAAGCTGCGATGCGTGACGACACCATCTTGGTGTCCATTATGCACGTGAACAACGAGATCGGTGTGATTCAAGATATCGCGGCCATTGGCGAACTGTGTCGTGAGCGCAAGATCATGTTCCATGTCGATGCGGCGCAATCTGTCGGTAAACTGCCTATCGATGTGCAAGAAATGAAAGTGGACCTGATTTCATTCAGCGCCCACAAAGCTTACGGACCTAAAGGTATCGGGGCACTGTATGTACGCCGTAAACCACGCGTACGTATCGAAGCGCAAATGCACGGTGGTGGCCACGAACGCGGTATGCGTTCAGGTACACTCCCTACCCACCAAATCGTGGGCATGGGTGAAGCTTTCCGTATTGCCAAAGAAGAGCGTGAAAAAGATTACCAACATGCACTGGCATTGCGTAACCGCTTCTACGAAGGCGTCAAAGATCTGGAAGAAGTCTACGTCAACGGTGATATGGAACAGCGTGTTCCACACAACCTAAACGTGAGCTTTGCGTTTGTTGAAGGCGAATCTTTGCTGATGGCATTGAAAGACCTTGCCGTTTCTTCAGGCTCAGCCTGTACGTCAGCAAGCCTTGAGCCTTCTTACGTATTGCGTGCACTGGGACGTGACGATGAGCTTGCACACAGCTCACTGCGTTTCTCATTTGGCCGCTTCACCACAGAGGAAGAAGTGGACTACGCGGTTGAAAAAGTCCGCGAAGCGGTGAACAAACTGCGTGAAATGTCTCCATTGTGGGATATGTACAAAGACGGTATCGACCTAAGTACCGTTGAATGGGCGCACCACTAATTCAAAAAACGCGCCAGCTGGCAACAGTGAGCAATCATATTTGAGGAAACGATTATGGCTTACAGCGATAAAGTAATTGACCACTACGAAAACCCACGTAACGTCGGTGCGTTTGAAAAAGATGATCCGTCTGTCGGTAGCGGCATGGTAGGTGCGCCGGCTTGTGGTGACGTTATGAAGCTACAAATCAAGGTGAACGACCAAGGCATCATCGAAGACGCCAAATTTAAAACCTACGGTTGTGGGTCAGCGATTGCATCAAGCTCGCTAGTGACTGAGTGGGTAAAAGGCCGCTCAATTGATGATGCCGCCGCGATCAAAAACTCAGAGATCGCCGAAGAGCTAGAACTTCCGCCGGTAAAAGTGCACTGCTCTATCTTGGCAGAAGACGCTATCAAAGCGGCAGTGAGTGACTACAAGAAAAAACACCAGCAGTAAAACCAAGGGGTTGTTGTAACTATGGCGATTACCATGACACAAGCGGCATCTGATCGCGTCAGAGCTTTTTTGGATAACCGAGGCAAAGGCATCGGCCTGCGACTGGGTGTCAGAACGTCAGGTTGCTCGGGCATGGCTTATGTCCTTGAGTTTGCTGATGAGCTGCAAGAAGGCGATCAGGTGTTCGAACGTGACGGTGTAAAGGTGATTGTCGACAGCAAAAGCCTGCTTTATCTCGAAGGGACAGAGCTGGACTTTGTGAAAGAAGGCCTTAATGAGGGCTTCCAGTTCAACAACCCTAACGTGAGCAGCGAGTGTGGTTGTGGCGAAAGCTTTAACGTGTAATTCGTGAGAGCACATGAATCATTTTGAACTCTTCGAGCTACCGTACCAGTTTGAGCTGGACGGTAGCTCGCTTTCTTCCACATTCCGGGAACTGCAACGTCAGTACCACCCCGACAATGTGGCTAGCCAAGACGATAAGACCCGTCTTCAGGCGGTACAGAAAGCATCCCAAATAAACGATGCGTTCCAGACCTTAAAAGATCCGGTGAGTCGCGCAGAATACATGCTGCTCCTGCAGGGTATTGACTTGAAAGACGAGCAACAGACCATGCAGGATCCGGAGTTTTTAATGCAGCAAATGATGCTGCGCGAAGAACTTGAGTCAATCACCGACAGTCATGACGACGCGGCATTGTTTGATTTTGGTGAGAAAGCCCAAGCGCTTTACGACAGCTTGATCGCGGACGTTAAAACTGCGCTAGCACAATCGCAGTGGCAAGATGCTGCGGTGATCGTTCGTAAGCTCAAGTTTGCGGTCAAACTTCGTCAAGAAGTGGAACGCGTTGAAGATCAGCTCATGGGCTGATGTTGCACTTATTCGCCTGTCAACGCAGTAAAGTTTAAGGATCCGACATGGCACTGTTACAGATTTCAGAACCCGGTCAAAGTGCTGCGCCGCACGAGCACAAACACGCGGTGGGCATTGATTTAGGGACCACCAACACCTWGGTAGCGTCGGTGAGAAGTGGCAAGGCGACCACCTTGAACGACCATCAAGACCGACCTTTAATCCCCTCCGTCGTCCACTACGGTGAAGAGACTGTTTCTGTCGGTTACGATGCACTAGACAAAGTGCAGACAGACAGCGCGAACACCTTGGTGTCCGTGAAGCGTATGATGGGGCGCTCATTGGAAGATGTCCAAGCTCGCTACCCTAATTTGCCTTATCAGTTTTCTAAAACCGAAAACGGCCTTCCACAAGTCGAGACGCGTCGAGGGGCGATTAACCCAGTTCAAGGTTCGGCTGATATTTTACGTGCTGTTCGTGAGCGTGCTGAGGACAGCCTGGGCGACGCCTTAGAAGGCGTGGTCATTACGGTGCCCGCTTACTTTGACGATGCGCAGCGCGCAGGGACCAAAGATGCGGCCAAACTTGCAGGCCTTAATGTCTTGCGCCTGCTTAATGAGCCAACTGCAGCGGCGATTGCCTACGGCCTCGACTCTGGTCAAGAAGGCGTGATTGCCGTGTACGACCTTGGCGGCGGTACCTTTGATATTTCTATTTTGCGCCTTTCGAAAGGGGTGTTTGAGGTCATGGCCACGGGCGGTGACTCGGCACTGGGTGGCGACGATTTTGACCACTTGGTTGAACAGTGGATCTGCGAGCAAGCCGGATTTGAAACCCTGAGTGGTGATGAGCGTCGTACGGTGCTTCACGCGGCGACACAAGCCAAAATTGCGCTATCGTCGGCGGACACCACTGCCATTGATGTGCTTGGTTGGCAGGGCGTGCTGACGCGAGAAACCTTCGATCAGCTGGTGGCGCCACTGATCAAGAAAACCTTGATGTCGTGCCGTCGTGCACTGAAAGATGCCAGTGTCAGTGCTGATGAAGTGCTGGAAGTGGTTATGGTGGGCGGTTCAACCCGTGTGCCTGCGGTTCGTGAGCAGGTTGGCCAATTCTTCGGTCGTGAGCCCCTCACCAGCATTGACCCAGATAAAGTGGTTGCCATGGGCGCGGCCACTCAAGCGGATATTTTAGTCGGCAACAAGCCAGACTCTGACATGTTGTTGTTGGATGTGATCCCCTTGTCACTCGGTATTGAGACCATGGGTGGCTTGGTGGAAAAAATCATTCCACGTAATACCACGATTCCTGTCGCCAAAGCGCAAGAGTTTACGACCTTCAAAGACGGCCAAACCGGCATGAAAGTGCATGTAGTACAAGGCGAGCGTGAGATGGTCGACGACTGTCGCTCACTGGCCCAGTTTAGCCTGAAAGGCATTCCACCTATGACGGCTGGCGCGGCACATGTGCGCGTCACCTATCAAGTGGATGCTGACGGTTTGCTGTCTGTCACCGCGATGGAAAAATCGACCGAGGTTGAAGCGTCCATCCAAGTGAAGCCGTCTTACGGCCTCAGCGATGACGAGATCGCTACGATGATCAAATCATCGTTTACCCATGCGGCGGAAGACAAAGACGCGCGCTACTTAGCAGAGCAGCGTGTTGAAGCTGACCGCGTGATTGAAGGGCTGCTTGTTGCGATGCAACAAGATGGCGATACCTTGCTTGATGCCGATGAGCAACAAGCACTGGTGAATGAAATAGAAAAACTGATCGCTCTGCGCAACGGTGATGATGGCGCTGCGATAGAAGCCGGAATCAAAGCGCTGGATAAAGCAAGCCAGACTTTTGCGGCACGTCGCATGGACCAATCGATTCGTCATGCGTTGGCCGGCCAATCCATTGATGAGGTGTAATCATGCCTAAGATTATTGTTCTGCCACACCAAGATTTGTGTCCAGAAGGCGCAGAATTAGAGGCCAAAGAAGGTGAAACGGTTCTCGACGTGGCACTAAAAAACGGTATTGGGATTGAACATGCCTGTGAAAAGTCCTGTGCCTGTACCACATGTCACATCATTGTTCGTGAAGGCTTCGACTCACTCGACGAAAGTGACGAGCTAGAAGACGATATGCTGGATAAAGCGTGGGGGCTGGAGCCTGAATCGCGTCTCGGCTGTCAGGCAAAAATCACGGATGAAGATCTCGTGGTCGAGATCCCACGTTATACCCTCAACCATGCGGCAGAAAACCATTAATCCAAGCCGCTAAGGACGGAGAAGCAAGATGAGCTTGAAATGGACAGATTCACGCGATATCGCGATTGAACTGAGTGATATTTACCCAGATGTAGATCCTAAAGCGGTACGCTTTACGGATTTACACCGTTGGATCACTGAGTTAGAGGATTTTGATGACGATCCGGAGCGCTCCAATGAGCGTATCCTAGAAGCGATCATCATGTGTTGGATGGATGAGCTAGACTGAGGGTTAACTCTCGTGAGTGGCTGATAATACTTGTATTTTAGCCACTGCCTCGGCACAGTATCTGTGGCCAAATATCTAACACATTATTAAAAGCGGGCCAATCGGCTCGCTTTTTTACATTCAACTGGCTGTCATCGACCTCGATTAAGATAGCCGGATGACGCTGCGCAGCAAAAAGCAGCGCGATAGTACAAGGAGTGCAACTATGTCTGAAACATTAATGGTTACTTTGTCGTATGAACCGGCAGCCGCGCATTGGGGCGAGAACGCCTTGGTCTCATTTGAGGCGGATAAAGCGGTTGTACACGCGCCAAAAGGCGAGACGCAACGTGATAGAGTACAGCAAGCCGCTCGCAAGCTTGAAGGGCAAGGCGTACCCGCATTAACGCTTGGTGGTGACCAGTGGGACTTGGAACTGGCGTGGGCGTTCTATCAAGGTTTGCGCGGCCCGAAAAATGCCGTCGCATTTGAACAGGCGGTGCTCAGTGGCGCCGATGCCGATGAGTTCGCCCTGCGCCAGCAAGTGGGCGATTGGGTGCGCGACATTATCAACCAAACTGCCGAAGAAGTGGGCCCTCATCAACTAGCTGCCCGCGCGGGGGAGTTTGTCAAATCCATGGCCCCGGAGGCGGTCAGTTATAAAATTATTTCTGGCACCGATTTGCTTGAGCAAGGTTGGAACGGCATTTACACCGTTGGACGTGGTTCGGCGCGTAAACCGACCATGCTGCAGCTTGACTTCAACCCAACTGGTGATGAATCTGCCCCTGTCTATGCGTGTTTAGTGGGGAAAGGGATCACCTTCGACTCGGGCGGTTACAGCATTAAGCCGTCTGACTTTATGGCGTCGATGAAAGCCGATATGGGGGGGGCTGCCACCGCGACCGGCGCATTAGCAATGGCGATTGCTAAAGGGCTGAATAAGCGCGTCAAACTGATCCTATGCTGCGCAGAAAACATGATCTCAAGCAGCGCCTATAAGCTTGGGGATATCATTACCTACAAAAACGGTGTGACGGTCGAAGTGCTCAACACTGATGCGGAAGGCCGATTAGTCTTAGCCGATGGTCTGATGTACGCCAGTGAACACAAGCCTGAACTCTTGATTGATTGCGCGACCCTAACCGGTGCAGCGAAAGCCGCGTTGGGTAATGACTATCACGCTTTATTCAGTTTTGACGACTCGCTGGCGCATCGCACCCTTGAGGCGGCGCAGCAAGAAGGTGAAGGTATGTGGCCGCTGCCACTGGCAGAATTCCACCGGAAACTCTTGCCTTCATCGTTCGCGGACATTGCCAATGCGTCTTCTGGTGCATACATGCCAGGCGCGAGCACCGCGGCTGCGTTCTTGTCCTACTTCGTGGAGGATTATCAAAAAGGTTGGATGCACGTTGATTGCTCCGGCACCTACCGAAAAGCCGCGAATGACAAATGGGCGGTGGGCGCAACCGGTATGGGCGTGAAAACCCTTGCCCGTGTGTTGCTGGATGAGGCGAAATAATTGCTCATTGACTGAAAATAGGCGAAGCATGTCACTGATTTTTTTGTGCCAGTTAACGCTTCGCCTGATTAGCCATAGGGCGCACGGATAAAGTCTGCTAGGGTAGGCCCGTATCGTCCCTTGAGGCCCATTACAGAGAGTGAAAGGAAAAGCGAATGACCATTGAACGCACTTTTTCTATCGTCAAGCCTGATGCCGTAGAGCGTAACCTCATTGRTGCTATCTATCAGCGTATCGAAAGTGCTGGTTTGCGTATTGTCGCAGCGAAAATGCTGCATCTGACCAAGGAGCAAGCAGAAGGGTTTTATGCCGAACACCAAGGCAAACCGTTCTTTGCGTCACTGGTTGAGTTTATGACCTCGGGTCCCATTATGGTCCAAGTGCTAGAAGGTGAGGGCGCGATTAGCCGTTATCGCGAGCTAATGGGGAAAACCAACCCAGAAGAAGCGGCCTGTGGCACCTTGCGCGCCGATTTTGCAGAAAGCATGCAATACAACTCAGTGCATGGCTCGGATAGCCCCGCGTCTGCTGAGCGTGAAATTGCTTACTTCTTCACGGCTGATGAGATCCATCCTCGTTGCTAATCCCGCTTTTAGCGCACGGGTGTTTTAAAAAGAGGCGTTGGCCTCTTTTTTTACGTCTTAAGTGCAAATAACCCTGCTCGCTGAGAGTGGAAACTGTGATCTAAAGCCTGTACAATTTCGCGCCTTGAGCGCGCACGCCAGCCCCTTGTCGGCATGACAGGGCGGACAAGCAGCGTGACGCAATGGCGAATATACTTGTCTTTACCACACAGCTAGTTCTTACGAGGCAACCCCCAATGACAACAGAGAAAGTTAATCTGCTTGATTTTGACAGGCAGGCACTCCGTGCATATTTTGCTGACGAGCTCGGCGAAAAGGCATTCCGTGCCGACCAAGTCATGAAGTGGATCTATCACTTCGGTTGCGACGACTTCGATGAGATGAACAACATCAACAAGAAGTTGCGTGAGAAACTCAAGCGTGTGGCTGAGATCCGCGCACCAGAAGTGGCATCGGCCCAGTACTCAAAAGATGGCACCATTAAATGGGCCATGCGTGTGGCTGGCCAAAATGTTGAAACCGTCTATATCCCAGAAGATGACCGGGCTACCTTGTGTGTTTCTTCGCAGGTTGGTTGTGCACTGGATTGTAAATTCTGCTCGACCGGTGCCCAAGGCTTTAACCGCAACTTGCGCGTGTCTGAGATCATCGGTCAGGTATGGCGTGCGGCGAAAGAAATTGGGATTGAAAAAGAAACCGGTCGCCGTCCGATCACTAACGTGGTGATGATGGGCATGGGCGAGCCGTTACTGAACATGAAAAACCTGATCCCAGCGTTGAACCTGATGCTAGACGATAACGCCTATGGCCTATCGAAGCGTCGCGTGACGGTCTCAACCTCAGGGGTTGTATCTGGCCTTGAGCAAATGATCGGTAAAATCGACGTTGCGTTGGCGATTTCTCTGCATGCGCCGAACGATGAGCTTCGCAGCCAGATCATGCCAATCAATGACCGCTGGGACATTGAGGCATTCCTTGATGCCGTACGCCGCTATATTGCGACATCGAACGCGAACCGTGGTCGTGTCACGGTTGAGTATATTTTGCTCGATCATGTCAATGATTATATGGAGCATGCGCGTCAGCTCGCAGAGCTACTGAAAGATACGCCAGCGAAGATTAACCTTATTCCATTTAACCCGTATCCTGAGTCTCCGTACAAGAAACCGAGTAATTCTCGTATCGATAGGTTTATGAAAACCTTGATGGAATACGATTTTACCGTGACGGTACGCAAGACGCGTGGAGATGATATTGATGCCGCTTGTGGACAATTAGCTGGCGATATCATTGATCGAACCAAACGCGCCGAGAAGCGACTGGGTGCACAGGAGGTTATCCCTGTTCGTCCAGTCTGACCGTTAGGCTCAGAAAAAGGATAGGGACATGCACCGTACTGGCTGTGTACTCTTACTCATCATGACGTTGGCTGGATGTGCCACGCCAGTAGAAAAGCAAAAAAGTTCAGAATTTGATAGTATTCGGGCAGCAGATGCCCGAATATCACTGGGATTAGGCTACCTAAACAGTGATCGCTATCAACAAGCGCAGCAAAACTTACAACAAGCGCTACGATATGCGCCAGACTACTATCGTGCCTTGCTGTCGATGGCGTATTATCAACAACGTGTCGGAGAAAGTGAAAAAGCCGACCGTTTTTATCAACAAGCATTGCGCCAGGCGCCCGATAATGGCGATGTATATAACAATTATGGTGTATTTTTGTGTGAGCAGCGGCGTTTTGCTGCGGCGAAGCAAGCATTTTTGCAAGCCATTGCGCAACCGTATTATCATCGGGTGTCAGACAGTTATGAAAATGCCGCTTTTTGTCAGCTAACCGCTGGGGAAAGGCAAAGTGCAAAAGCCTTGTTTGAAAAAGCCGTCGATCATGACCCACTTCGAGTGCGGTCAGGATTGCAACTTGCCAAACTTGAAATCGAGGATGGGCAAGAGACGCGTGCTATCGCACGAATTCAACGTCTGCAAAGACAGATCGGCGAGCGCCCTGCGGGGTTGCTGCTTTTAGTGAAGGCACATCAACAACAAGGCAACGCGGAGCAAGCTGCCCATGATGCACAACGATTGGCGCAACAGTTTCCAGAATCCAAAGAATATCAATTGTACCTAGCGAATGAATACTGAACAGACGGAAGAACAAGCGCAAACGCATACTCAACCTGCGCCCGGGGAAGTATTAAAGCAAGCGCGTGAAAAAATGGGCTGGAGTGTTCGCGATGTTGCCGACAGGCTGAGATTGCGCGTGAGCGTGATTGAAGATCTCGAAAACAACAATCCAGATACCGAACAATTGGCCACGTTTACACGTGGCTATTTGCGATCCTACGCCAAACTGATGCAAATTGACGCCGATAGTCTGATTGGTACCAGCGATATGGAAGCCAATAGTGCTGAAACGGTGCAAAAAATGCAGAGCTTTTCACGCAAAACACGGCGTCAGAAAAGCGAGAGTCGCTTGATGATGCTCTCGGGTGTGATTGCGCTGATCTTAGTTGGGATCACGGGTGCTTGGTACTGGCAAAATCAACAAACCGTTGAACCCATAGTGCCACAGCAAGCAGCGGACGAGTTGGTGACCACGCCGAATGACACCGATACCATGCCGGTGGCTGAGCCACTTCCAGAAGCCGCACTGCAAGAAACACAAAGCGATGAGCCTGCACAAGCACCTATCTCGGACGCTGAATCAGAGCCATCGGTGCCGGCCTCTAGCGAAAGACAACAAGCGACACAAGCCGTGGCGCCAGAGTCAACGACCAGCGAACCGAGCATCAGCGAACAAATCGATGAAGCCCAGCGCGTTGCCAATGACAGTGTCGGCAATGATAACGAAGCGCCGGTCGCTGCGGACAACACATTGGTCATGCGCTTTAGCAGCGATTGCTGGATTGACGTCCGTGATGCCACCGGTGCGCGCTTGGCCACGGGCATTAAAACCAACGGCGATGCACTGACTTTAAACGGTGAGCCGCCTTATCAACTGGTATTGGGCGCCCCAAGTGCGGTGACCATTACTTTTAATGGCGATAATATTGATCTTGATGGCTATCCAACCGGCCAAGTGGCACGGTTGCGCCTTCCGCAGTAATCAGAGAACGTCGACATGCATACCGAATCCCCGATTAAACGCCGTCCGTCTAAACGTATTTACGTCGGTAATGTTCCCATTGGTGATGGTGCGCCGATAGCGGTGCAATCGATGACCAATACGCGCACCACAGATGTAGATGCCACGGTGGCGCAAATTAAAGCGCTAGAAAAAGTGGGCGCCGACATTGTACGTGTCTCGGTACCGACGATGGATGCGGCTGAAGCTTTTAAACTGATCAAGGCGCAGACCGCGATCCCGTTGGTCGCGGATATCCACTTTGACTACCGTATTGCCTTAAAAGTCGCAGAATACGGTGTGGATTGCTTGCGCATCAACCCAGGTAACATTGGCCGTGAAGAACGCATTCGTGCCGTGGTGGATGCTGCACGAGATAAGAATATCCCGATCCGTATTGGCGTGAATGGCGGATCACTGGAGCGTGATTTACAAGAAAAATATGGCGAACCGACCCCAGACGCGCTAGTTGAGTCAGCGATGCGCCATGTCGATATCCTGGATCGGCTCAACTTTGATCAATTTAAAGTCAGCGTGAAAGCCTCAGACGTATTCTTAGCTGTTGAGTCATATCGAAAATTGGCGCAGCAAATCGATCAACCGCTGCACCTTGGCATTACCGAAGCGGGTGGCGCCCGTGCGGGTGCGGTTAAATCTGCGGTGGGCCTAGGGATGCTATTAGCSGAAGGCATTGGTGATACCTTGCGCGTATCTCTTGCCGCCGATCCGGTAGAAGAAATCAAAGTCGGTTTTGATATTTTAAAATCACTGCGGATTCGTTCACGCGGGGTGAACTTTATTGCCTGCCCAAGCTGTTCGCGTCAAGAATTTGATGTGATAGGAACCGTGAATGCGCTCGAACAGCGCCTTGAAGACATCACCACGCCGATGGATGTTTCTGTGATTGGCTGTGTGGTGAATGGACCCGGTGAAGCCGAAGTCTCTCACCTAGGTTTGGCAGGAGGCAACAAACGCAGCGCCTATTACCTCGATGGCAAGCGTCAGAAAGAGCGTTTCGATAACGAGAACCTTGTCGACGCACTTGAGGCAAAAATTCGCGCGAAAGCGGCGATGATGGATGAAAAAAACCGCATCGACGTCTCACAAATTGAAAAGGAAGGCGAAGCCTAACGGCCGCCTTCTCCATTCTCACTCTTTAATCGGTAACGGAAGTTAACGTGGCTAAAACAATTCAAGCAATTCGAGGCATGAACGATTGCCTCCCGTCTCAGTCTCCCCTATGGCAAAAACTAGAGAACACGGTCAAGCAGGTGGTCAGTGCTTACGGCTATAGCGAAGTACGCATGCCTATCGTGGAAGCGACACACCTTTTTAGTCGCGCCATCGGTGAAGTCACCGACGTTGTCGAAAAAGAAATGTACACCTTTGATGATCGCAATGGTGACAGCCTCACACTGCGTCCGGAAGGGACGGCGGGCTGTGTGCGTGCCGGCATTGAAAATGGCTTGCTGTATAACCAAGAGCATCGCCTTTGGTACACGGGCCCAATGTTCCGTCACGAGCGTCCTCAAAAAGGTCGCTATCGTCAATTCCACCAATTTGGCGTGGAAGTGTTCGGTATTGATGGCCCAGACGTCGACGCTGAACTGATCATGATGACGGCGCGTCTCTGGCGTGAGCTAGGCATTGCCGATCACGTCCGTTTAGAGCTTAATTCAATTGGCTCGCCACAAGCGCGAGCTGACTATCGCCAAGCCTTGGTGGATTTTTTGATGCAGCATGAATCTGTTTTGGATGAAGACAGCAAACGCCGCATGAAAACCAACCCATTACGTGTGTTGGATACCAAAAATGCCGACATCCAAGCCATTCTGGTGGATGCACCTAAGCTGAGCGACTACCTCGATGAGGAATCGAAGCAGCATTTTGCCGGCTTATGTGAACTCTTGGACGCAGCAGGCATCCAATACGAGGTTAACCACCGTTTGGTCCGTGGCCTTGATTACTACAACCGCACCGTGTTCGAGTGGATCACAGACAGCCTTGGCGCCCAAGGCACAGTATGTGGCGGCGGYCGCTATGATGGTTTGGTTGAACAACTCGGCGGTAAAGCGACGCCTGCGGTTGGATTCGCAATGGGCCTCGAGCGTCTCGTTCTGATGCTCGAAACCCTGAACCAAGACGATGTGCGTCCTGCAGTGGATGTGTATGTTGTCACGGTTGGAGAAGGCAGCCTCGTTGCCGGTATGCAGCTGGCTGAGCGCTTACGTGAGCAAGTCCCGGGCCTACGTGTTATGTCGCACTTTGGCGGGGGTAACTTCAAAAAACAATTTAAACGTGCGGACAAAGTCGGTGCGTCTGTGGCACTGGTGCTTGGCGAAGATGAAGTCGCCAATGGCACCGTGGCAGTAAAAGATTTGAAAGGCGGCGAGCAGCAAACCTTGAAACAAGACGAGGTCGCCGCGACACTCGCAGATTTGATTTAGAGAGGACAGATCGTGGACGTCTACACCACAGAAGAACAGCAAGTTGAAGCGATTAAAAAGTGGTGGCGAGATAACGGCAAAGCCGTTGTTATTGGCGCTGTAGTCGGATTGGGTGTGCTATATGGATGGCGTTACTACCAAGCACACGTGACTGAGAGCAAGGAACAAGCCTCACAGCAATATGTTCAAGCGCTTAGTGGTCTGGACAAAGGCGAAACCGCCGCCCTTGAGAACGTGGTTAAAAGCGAAGACCACGAAGGCTATCGCGCGTTAGCTGCCATGCAGTTGGCGAAAAAACTGGTTGAACAAGGGGAGCTTGCGCAAGCGAGCGAACAGCTTCGTCAAGCCAGTGCTTGGGTTAAAGACGATGCCATTCATGGCTTAATTGCCACACGTCTTGCGCGGATTGAGGCGGAGTTAGGTAATTATGACACCGCAGTGACTGAGCTCGATAGCGTGACGGCACCAAGCTGGCGCGCAAAAGTGGAAGAGATCCGTGGTGATATCATGCTGCTTAAAGGCGACAAAGATGCGGCACGTAGCGCCTATGCGGCGTCACTTGCAGCGGCAGAGAGCCCAACCGTCAACATGAAGCTTAACAACCTCAGTCAGTAAGGTCGCGGTATGACAAAAGGATTATGGCGTGGGGCGGCGATGGCAGCTGCCTTGGCGTTGCTCGCCGGTTGTGCCGGTGAAGAAGATGTGGTGCAAATGGCACCATTGCCGACGGTGAATAGCCAATTTACCCCAAGCTTGCAATGGAAAGCACAAGTCGGTGATGGCGTTGGTCATTATTACTCTGCACTGCGTCCGGTCGTGGCCTATGACAAAGTCTTTGCCGCAGATCGTAACGGCCTTATCGGCGCGTATGATTTACAGACCGGCCAGTCGGTATGGGAACAATCAGTGCAAACCGATGTACCTGCTTTGCTCTCGGGCGGTTTGAGTGCGTCTTACGGCAAAGTCTATGTTGGTGCAGAAACCGGAGTGCTTTATGCACTGGATGCCGAAAACGGGGAACTCGTTTGGCAACAAAACGTCAACGGTGAGATCCTGTCAAAACCTTTGGTTGAAGCTGGACTGGTGGTAGTTAACACCAGCCGCGGTGAGCTAGTTGCGTTGGATGCCGAATCGGGTGAAGTGCAATGGAACAACACCAACGATGTACCCAATCTCAGCTTGCGTGGTGACAGTGCGCCCGTCACTATCTCTGGCGGTTTATTCTGGGGCATGGCCAATGGTCGATTGGGCGCGGCGATGATCCAAGATGGTCGCTCGCTCTGGCAAATTCCGATTGCCACGCCGAAAGGGGCGACCGAAATTGATCGTCTGGTCGATGTGGATGCCACTCCGGTGATTGAAGGCGACCGCCTGTACGCGGTGGGGTATAATGGTCAATTGGTGTCGATTGATTTGCGCTCTGGCCAAGCGGCGTGGAAGCGTGATTTTTCGACAGCGACAGACTTTATGGTTGCGGGCAACACCGTTTATCTGATTGATGATAAAGACGATGTCGTGGCATTGGATGCACGCAACGGCCTAGAAAAATGGCGTAACACTGAGCTGGAATACCGGATTCTCACGCCACCTTCGGCGAGCAGCGGTTACATCATGGTAGGTGACAGCCAAGGTTATTTGCACTGGCTTGATCCACAAACCGGCGAGTTTGTTGCTCAGCAGTCACTGGAAGGTAATGGCATCGCTGTTGCGCCAGTACAAACGGATAACGGCTATATTGTGATCACACGTGATGGTCAAATGAGAAAACTGACCATCGAGTAGAATTAGCCAACATAATTATTTTGGGCTCCTGACTGCTCTGACAGTGAGGAGCCTTGTTCATTGATAAGAGAATGAAAGAGAAGAGGTCTACATGATTCCTGTTATTGCCCTTGTAGGGCGCCCGAACGTAGGGAAATCGACGCTCTTTAATCGTCTAACCCGCACGCGTGATGCGCTAGTAGCGGACTTTCCGGGACTGACCAGGGATCGAAAATACGGTAAAGCGATGCTAGGTGAACACGAGTTCATCGTTATCGATACCGGCGGTATTGATGGCACCGAGGAAGGCGTAGAAACCAAAATGGCCGAGCAGTCTTTGGCCGCCATTGAAGAAGCGGACGTTGTCCTGTTTATGGTTGATGGTCGTGTGGGTTTAACCCCGGCCGACCAAGAGATTGCGCAGCATATTCGCACCCGTGAAAAAACATCTTTCTTGGTGGTTAATAAGGTCGACGGGATGGATCCGGACACCGCCGCATCTGACTTTTGGCAACTAGGCATGGACAACATGTACCAAATTGCGGCCGCACATGGTCGCGGTGTAAGTACCTTGATCAACCGTGCGCTGATGCCGTTCGCGGAACAAGCCAAAGAAGACCAAGAAGCTGGTTTGGTTGATCTCACCGGTGAGGATGATATCGAGCCGGTAGACGAAACCACCATGACCGAAGAGGAAGCGGAAAACGAGTACGCCCGCCTCCAAGCCCAGCCGATTAAAATCGGGATTATTGGCCGTCCAAATGTGGGTAAATCGACCCTAACCAACCGCATGCTCGGCGAGGAGCGCGTGGTGGTTTACGATATGCCAGGCACCACACGCGACTCTATCTACATTCCTATGGAGCGTGATGGACGCGAATACGTGATGATTGACACCGCCGGTGTACGACGTCGTAAGCGCGTGACGGATAAAGTCGAGAAGTTCTCGGTTATCCAAACCCTTAAAGCGATTGAAGACGCCAATGTGGTGTTGCTGGTGATTGATGCGCGCGAAAACATCTCTGACCAAGACTTAAGCCTGCTGGGTTTTGCCTTGAATGCCGGACGCTCTATTGTGCTAGCGGTCAACAAGTGGGATGGATTGGATAGCGAAGTGAAAGAGCGTGTCAAATCAGAGCTCGACCGCCGTCTGGGTTTTGTCGACTTTGCGCGTGTTCACTTTATATCTGCCCTGCACGGTACGGGTGTGGGTCACTTGTTTGAGTCGATTCAAGAAGCCTATGAGTCAGCGACCAAGCGTGTAGGCACGTCGATGCTGACGCGTATTATGAAGATGGCGCAGGACGACCACCAACCGCCGATGATTCGAGGACGCCGAGTGAAGCTGAAATATGCACACGCCGGGGGCTATAACCCGCCGATTGTGGTAATTCACGGTAACTTGGTCAATGAACTTCCGGACTCCTACAAGCGCTATTTAATGAACTACTATCGCCGGACGCTCGATATTATGGGCACTCCGATTAAGATCCAGTTCCAGAATAGTGAAAACCCGTATGAAGGGAAGAAAGAGAAGCTGACGCTTTCTCAGTCCAGACAGCGCAAGCGCTTGATGGACATGGTGAAAAACCGAAACAAAAAGTAATCACTTGCCCAGCCATCGCGCTGGGCTTTTTTTGATCTTTCTTACCGCTCTATGATCCTTTTCATGATCTTTTGCGGAAATAAAGTGATCTAAATCACATTAAAATGCAGGTTACAGTCAGTGAAACGATCCGCTGTCATACCGCGCTAGGCGGGTTTTTGAGCGGTGAGAATTCAACCATCACCTGACGCTATTCTCTTTTCATTAATTCTGGATCACGTCCAAAATATGCACCTAAATAGTTTTTTATATCGCTTAAAATCCAAATGCAGAACATGTAACTTATGCTTTCGGGAAGTGTATTGATAAATATTCTTTTTAGGGTAGGAAGCTGATCAAGGGGCATTAACCCCTCGATCAGGCGATCACAATCAGATCAGAGAGAAGTCGGTTGTACAGAGGTTAATCCTGTGCGGGGGAGACAGAAGCCGGTGTCAGCGCGGTGACCGTACTTGTGATGTCACCCTCACGCAGATGGGTATGTAATGTTTGACCCACGCTAAGCTGATCGGTCTGGGTCACCACCTTGCCATCGCCCGTACGCGTGATGGAATAACCTCGGGTTAGGGTAGCCAGTGGGCTAACGGCATCTAAAGTTGCCATCAGGGTATGCAGCCGCTGTTGTGCGTGCTGCAAGTGAGCGTCCATGGCGTGATTAAGACGCTGCTCAAGCTGGCTCACATGCCCTTGCTGGCGATGAATGGTGTGGATTGGCGTTGCACGCTGCAATCGGCCGTCCAACTGGCTACATTGCGCCTGAGCACGACGAATTTTAGTCATCATCGCTTGTTGCATGCGCCGTTGTAGCTCATCCAATCGCTGGCTTTGCTGTTGTAAGCGTGTGCGCGGATGCTGGTGGGACAAACGGTGCGACAATTGAGTGAGATGCCGTTGCTGACGATAAAGCACATCGGCCATCGCGCGACTGAGTGCTTGCTCGCGTTGCTGATATTGCTGAAGCCGATAACTCAGATCGCGGCTAACCAGCTCCGCAGCGGCTGAAGGGGTTGGAGCGCGCATGTCAGCGACAAAATCAGCAATGGTTACATCCACTTCATGACCCACCGCACTGACGATAGGAATCGTGCTGGCAGCGATAGTACGGGCGACGATTTCCTCATTAAAACACCAGAGATCTTCTAGCGACCCCCCGCCACGACCGACAATCAAAACATCGCACTCTGCACGGCTATTGGCACGACCAATGGCTTGCGCGATGCTGACCGCGGCATCGCGCCCTTGCACCAGCGTAGGATAAATGACCACGGGCAGGCTAGGATCGCGTCGCTTGAGTACATGCAGAATATCATGCAAGGCAGCGCCGGTTTTGGAGGTAATAATACCAATACGGCGTGGTTGAGCGGGTAACGGCTTTTTCTCGCTTTGAGCAAAAAGCCCTTCGGCTGCAAGCGCCTGCTTACGYTGCTCAAACTCTTGCTGTAACCGGCCATCCCCTTCAGGTTGCATACTTTCGAGGATCAACTGATAGTCACCGCGTGGCTCATACAAGGACACTCGGGCGCGGACTAACACTTGGTCGCCATTTTTCGGTTTGAAGGTAACACGACGGTTGTTACCGCGGAACATGGCACATTTCACTTGGCTTTGGTTATCTTTCAGCGATAAATACCAATGCCCTGAGACTGCGGCGGTAAAATTGGAAATTTCCCCGCTTAACCAGACAATGCCGATATCGCGCTCAAGACACAGCCGAACTTCGGCATTCAGCCGAGATACCGTCAAAATGTTGCGATTGTTTGTGCTCACGTCGCCAACCTTTTTCATTCACCTGCACGCATACTACCTGTCTGCTTTGAGGATGCCAATTGCTAAGCGTATGCCGTGTGTGAGCGGGCGTTTTCACCCGAAGTGATTGAATATTAAGCGCCTAAAATCAAAGACACCAATAAATGAAAATTCTCAGTAAAAACCTGTAGCCAAACGTTTGCGCTATACGTATAATGCTGCGGCAATATTTTGTTCCCCTTCACAAATTTTGGTGTGAGATATTGCAATGCTGAGAATCGCGAAAGAAGCGCTAACCTTTGACGATGTACTCCTCGTCCCTGCCCATTCCACTGTTCTTCCGAACACTGCGGATCTGCGAACCCAACTGACTCGCTCTATTAGCCTGAACATCCCTGTTTTATCAGCGGCGATGGATACGGTGACAGAAGCCCGTCTGGCGATTGCACTTGCGCAAGAAGGTGGCCTTGGTTTTATCCACAAAAACATGACCATTGAACAGCAAGCTGAGCAAGTTCGCTTGGTTAAAATTTACGAAGCGGGCATGGTCACAAATCCTGTGACAGTGACGCCAGAAATGACCATTGCGGATGTGAAAGCACTCACCGAACGCAACGGTTTCGCCGGCTATCCAGTGGTTAACGCGCAAAAAGAGCTTGTCGGTATTATCACCGGTCGTGATGTGCGTTTTGTGTCTGATTTGAGCAAGCGTGTTGATGAAGTGATGACGCCGAAGTCGCGCTTAGCCACGGTGCAAGAAGGTGCGGATCGAGAGCAAGTTCAGCAAATGATGCAGCAGCACCGCGTGGAAAAAATCTTGGTCGTCAATCAAGACCACCACCTAAGCGGCATGATCACCGCAAAAGACTTCCAGAAAGCAGAAAGCAAACCAAACGCCTGTAAAGACGAGCAAGGCCGTCTGCGCGTGGGTGCCGCCGTCGGTGCTGGCGCAGGTAATGAAGAGCGTGTTGCCGCCTTGGTGGAAGYCGGTGTCGACGTTCTTTTGATTGACTCATCACACGGCCATTCTGAAGGTGTGCTGCAACGCATTCGTGATACACGCGCCGCGTATCCAAACCTGCAAATCGTAGGGGGTAACGTTGCCACGGCAGACGGTGCTCGTGCTCTGATTGAAGCTGGTGTTGATGCCGTTAAAGTGGGAATTGGCCCAGGGTCGATTTGTACCACCCGTATTGTGACCGGGGTTGGCGTACCACAAATCACAGCCATCAGTGATGCAGCAGCCGTCGCGCAAGAATATGGCATTCCGGTCATTGCTGACGGTGGCATTCGCTTCTCGGGCGATATGTGTAAAGCGATTGCCGCTGGCGCATCCTGCGTGATGGTTGGCTCCATGCTGGCAGGGACGGAAGAATCACCGGGTGAAGTTGAGCTTTACCAAGGCCGCGCGTACAAATCGTACCGTGGTATGGGATCGGTGGGCGCGATGTCAAAAGGCTCATCTGACCGTTATTTCCAAAGCGACAATGCTGCCGACAAATTGGTCCCAGAAGGCATTGAAGGCCGCGTAGATTACAAAGGCATGATGAAAGAAATCATCCACCAACAAATGGGTGGTTTGCGTTCATGCATGGGTCTGACGGGCTCTGCCACCATCAACGATTTACGCACCAAGGCGCAATTTGTTCGCGTGACTGGCGCGGGCATGAAAGAGTCACACGCTCACGATGTGACCATCACCAAAGAAGCGCCTAACTATCGCCTCGGATAATGTATGGCGGTGTGGCTTAAGGGCCACACCGCTTTCTATTCGTCCAAGAGGGCTGACAACGCCCCTTTGTTCCACTTAATTGAGAAAGCCAGATAATGACCAAAAACATTCATGCTCAACGTATTTTGATCCTCGACTTTGGCTCCCAGTACACGCAACTGATCGCACGTCGTGTCCGTGAAATCGGTGTGTATTGTGAGTTGTGGAGCTGGGATGTAGAAGAGCAAGATATTCGTGATTTTGCCCCTGATGGCATCATCCTTTCCGGTGGCCCTGAAAGTGTCGCTGAAGCTGGCTCACCGCGTGCGCCTGAGTATGTCTTTAATGCTGGCGTGCCGGTGCTTGGCGTATGCTACGGTATGCAAACCATGGCTGAGCAACTGGGCGGTAAAGTGGCCGGCTCTGAGCACCGCGAATTTGGTTATGCCCAAGTTAAGCGTGTTGCCAACAGTGCTTTGTTTGATGGTATTGAAGATGCGATCGCCGAAGATGGCACCGCGCTATTGGATGTGTGGATGAGCCACGGTGATAAAGTGGTCGCTATCCCAGAAGATTTCGTCAAAATCGCTGAAACCGACACCTGTCCGTTTGCGGCGATGGCTAACGAAGAGAAGCGCTTCTACGGCGTACAGTTCCACCCGGAAGTCACGCATACTCGCCAAGGCAAACGCATGCTAGAGCAGTTTGTGATGAACATCTGTGGTTGTGAGCGCCTATGGACTCCTGCATCTATCATCGAAGATGCGGTTGAGCGTATTCGCGAGCAAGTCGGTGATGATGAAGTGATCCTTGGCCTATCTGGTGGCGTTGATTCCTCAGTAGTGGCAATGCTGGTTCACCGCGCGATTGGCGACAAGCTCACGTGCGTATTTGTGGATAACGGCCTGCTACGCCTTAACGAAGGCGAGCAAGTACTGGAAATGTTTGGTGACCACTTCGGCCTCAACATTGTCCACGTCAATGCCGAAGACCGCTTCCTTGACGCGCTGAAAGGCGAAGCTGACCCTGAAGCTAAGCGTAAAATCATTGGCCGCGTGTTTGTTGAAGTATTCGACGAGCAAGCCACCAAAATGAAAAACGCCAAATGGTTGGCGCAAGGCACCATCTATCCGGATGTGATTGAATCAGCAGCCTCGAAAACCGGTAAAGCACACGTGATTAAATCGCACCACAATGTGGGCGGTCTTCCGGAAGAAATGAAAATGGGCTTGGTTGAACCACTCAAAGAGCTGTTCAAAGACGAAGTCCGTAAGATTGGCCTTGAGCTAGGCCTGCCTTACAACATGCTTTACCGCCACCCATTCCCAGGGCCTGGTCTTGGCGTGCGTGTACTGGGCGAGATCCAAAAAGAATACTGTGACCTTCTACGTCGCGCCGATGCAATCTTTATCGAAGAACTGCGCAACGCCGATTTGTACGACAAAGTCTCACAAGCGTTTGCGGTTTTCTTACCGGTACGTTCTGTTGGTGTAATGGGCGATGGCCGTAAATACGATTGGATCATTGCCTTGCGTGCTGTCGAAACCATCGACTTTATGACCGCGCACTGGGCACACCTGCCATACGATTTTCTTGGCAAAGTGTCGAACCGCATTATCAACGAAGTCGACGGCATCTCCCGCGTGGTTTACGACGTCTCCGGCAAACCGCCTGCGACGATTGAGTGGGAATAATCGTTTGAGAAAGTAAAACGTCAGATTAACGACATAAAGCCCATGCCTAGCGTGGGCTTTTTTGTTTCTAAATGTTTCAAGGTTATCCCTTCACTGCGGTTTTTTGTGCTGAAAAGCAAATATATCTGATGGTTAACATTTTGCTAACAGGTTGATGTGTAGCTAACTATGCTGATTTTTGCTTTACTGGGGCCGATATTTCATTAATTTGTCATTAAAGGCAGCGCCAGGGCATGTGCTGTGGCGACATTGAAACAATATGGAGTGAGCTGTGAGCAGTCAACTTAGTCAGTCAGCGGATGCTGACGGCCCGCGAGGGTTAGACCGGTTTTTAAATATGATTGAGCGGGCAGGAAACCGTATTCCTGATCCGGCACTGTTGTTTTTCTGGGGCTTGATTACCGTTTGGGTACTGTCGGCCATTTTATCGCAAGTTGAGTTCGATGCCGTTCACCCGCTGACGGGGAATGCGGTGCAAGTGAACAACCTACTGACTGGCGATGCGCTCGCACACTTTCTAGCCAATATGGTTAGCACTTTTACTGGTTTTGCGCCGCTGGGCATTGTTTTGGTTGCGATGTTAGGGGTGGGCGTGGCCGATCAGTCAGGCTTTATCACCACCGGCCTCAAGAAAATGTTGAGTGTGACACCGAAGCAAGCACTTACGCCGATGCTGATTTTGGTGGCGATCGTGTCACACACAGCGGCGGATGCAGGCTATGTGCTGGTGATCCCATTAGGCGGGATTATCTTCCATGCTGCGGGACGCCATCCACTGGCGGGGATTGCCGCTGCGTTTGCTGGTGTCTCGGGTGGGTTTTCAGCGAACTTCATTCCGTCTGGCATTGATCCTTTGCTGGCAGGCTTTACCGAATCAGCCGCTCACGTATTGGATGATACCTATCAGGTGAATCCACTCGCGAACCTCTACTTTACCGGCTTGTCATCAATTTTGATTGTGGCATTGGGCTGGTTTGTGACCGAGAAAATCATTGAGCCGCGCCTTAGCCGCACGCCGATTGATGAGGATGCTGAAGACGCCCCCGATCTTGGCTCATTCACGGCGATTGAAGGTAAAGCGTTTAACCGCGCAGGCTTGGCTATGTTGGTGGGAATTGCTGCGCTTGTTGCTGCTGCTTGGCCGGAAACATCGCCACTTCGCTCTCCGTCAGGGGAACTGACTGCATTTGATGCGCCGATTATGCAATCAATCGTACCGCTGATTTTTGTGCTCTTTATTATTCCGGGCATTGTCTACGGCAAAACCGCAGGTACCTTTAAAACCAGCCAAGACGTAATCAAATCCATGTCGGATACCATGGCGACTATGGGTGCGTACATGGTGATGGCGTTCTTCTGCGCGCAATTTTTGGCTGCATTTACCCAATCCAACATTGGTACCTTGTTAGCGCTCAACGGCGCTGAGTTGCTGCAATCGATGAAATTGCCGGGTGAAATGACGATTGTGGGTATGATCCTGCTGACCGCCATGGTCAACTTGCTGATCGGGTCGGCATCGGCAAAATGGGGACTGATTGGGCCGATTCTCGTGCCAATGCTGATGGTTGTCGGTATTTCTCCTGAATTGTCGCAAGCGGCGTATCGTGTGGGTGACTCCGTCTCTAACATTATTTCGCCATTGATGGTGTTCTTCCCGCTAGTGGTGGTGTATTGCCAGCGCTATGTGAAATCGACCGGGATTGGCACTGTGGCTTCGTTAATGATCCCATACTCCATCACTATGCTGGTGGGCTGGACGCTTTTCCTTCTGGCTTATTGGGCGGTTGGGTTACCGTTGGGCATTCAAGCAAGCTATCAATACTTGGTTCAATAACGCGTTCCAATGTGACGATAGACAAGCCGGCCTTCGAGCCGGCTTATTTGTGTCGTATACTTGGCGCCATCTCAATGGGTGAAGTTACAGGGTTTTGAATGAGCGAGTTGCAAACGCCATCAAACGAGCACGAAAAATACATGCGCCACGCCATGACGCTAGCGGAAAAAGCCGAGCAAGAGGGTGAGGTGCCGGTCGGGGCTGTGGTGGTATACCAAGGGGAGATTGTCGGGACCGGATGGAACCGTTCAATTACCCAACATGATGCCTCTGCGCATGCGGAAATCATGGCACTGCGCCAAGCAGGTCAAGTGCTGGGGAACTATCGCCTGATTGATGCTGACTTGTATGTCACTTTAGAGCCTTGTCCGATGTGTGCTGCAGCTATGGTGCATAGCCGTATTCGCAACGTGTATTTTGGCGCCTCCGACCCTAAAACCGGTGCGGCAGGGTCGGTGATGAACTTGCTCAGTTACGAGGGCGTGAACCATCATGTGGCATCACAAGGGGGAGTGCTTGAAGATGCTTGCCGTGAGCAGCTTCAGGCGTTTTTCCGTCGTCGCCGAGCCGAAAAAAAAGCCGCTAAAAAAGCGGCTCGAGGGCAGGGCGAGGATTAAAATGCATCGTCAAAGGCGGCGAACTCGCGGATGGCAAACGTACGTTGTCGCCAAAGCACTTTCTTGTGCATATTTTGACGCATGCGCTTACGCCGGTTAGCGGCGGAAATCGTGTTTTTACGGAAGTTACTTCTCACGAGCCGTTTTCTCGGAACCATACTGCCCTCATTGCTGTTGCTGGTTAGCGTCGCTTTGTGGTGACGTTTCGTCAGTGTCTGTGACGGTTTCAGACTCTTGCTCAGGCGCTGGCGCGACAATGGTTTGTAGGCCGCCTAAGTCTTCAACCTGCTCATTGTCGAGCGCTTCAATGTGCGCTTTTTCATAGCCTAGAATACTTTGATAATAACGGCGGATATTTTCGACGTAACTTAACGCTTCGTATCCACGCGCATAGCCGTAGCGTGTTTGGGTATAGTATTGGCGCTTGGCGAGCATGGGCAGACGCTTTTTCACATCACTCCACGAGTTAGGGTTGGCCCCTTGTGCCTCCGTGAGGCGGCGTGCATCCATCATGTGGCCAAAGCCGATATTGTACGAGGCGAGGGCGAACCAAATACGCTCATGCGGGTTCACGCTATCAGGTACGCGTTCTAATACTCGTTGCAGATAAAGGGCGCCGCCTTTAATGCTTTGCTCGGGATCAAGGCGGTTACGTACGCCGACAGATTTCGCGGTCGGTAAGGTCAGCATCATCATGCCGCGCACACCAGTCGGTGAAATAGCGCGAGGGTTCCAATGTGATTCTTGATAAGACAGGGCGGCGAGCAAACGCCAGTCAAATTCATTGGCGTACTTTTTAAATAGCGGCTCCCACTTGGGCAGTTTGCTCTCAATCGCGCGCAAAAAGGCGCGGGTATCGACGTAATCAAACTGATCCACGTGACCAAAATATTTCTCTTCTAAAATCGCCAGTTCACCGCTTTGGGCGAGATCACCAAAAAATTCCACCATTAAGGCGTAAGCGCTGCTATCGCCTTGCTTTTTCATAAACCAAGCTACGGGCTCGTCTTCGCTCAGTTCCATCGCGACCGTGATATCAGGGTGTGTGCGTTGGATCAGCGCAATATCGACGGAGTCGGCAATGGTAAAGTCGATGTCACCATTCGCGACTTGTTTGAGGAGTTCGTCGTCATCGGCATCTTGGACGACTTGCCAAGACAGTGCGGGATGGGCTTTTTTCAGTGATTGCAGTGTTAAGTCATGACTGGAGCCTTCAACCACTGCCATCACAGCATCATCTCGGTTGAAGTCGTCGACATCACGCGGTCGCCAGTGGCCGTTTTTATACACTACTTGCTGGCTGACAAAATAGTACGCAGGACCGGGGCGAAAGGCGTCAAGACGTTGCGGTGTGATGGTCAGACCCGCGGCAATAATATCGACATCGCCACGTTCTAGTGCTGGAAAGAGGCCAGAAAGCGTATAGGTGGGCGTCATTTCCAATTTCACGCCCAGCTTGTCGGCAAAGCGCTTGGCTAGATCATAATCTAGGCCGGTTGGGCCATTGGGACCGATGTAATAAGAAAGCTGGTTGTTGAGTGTGCCCACTCGTAGCACACCGCGATCGCGGATTTTTTCGAGGGTCGTCCGATCATCAAAATGCCAATCACAGCCCGCCAAAGGCAGGGTTAGCAGCACAAGGGCCACGCAGGCAATCCAAGATGGCAGAGTAAATCGACGCTGTCTCAAAGGCTGTTGCTCTTGTTGCGGGCCGGCGTGAAGACACAGGCCGTGATCAATGGACCCTCCATTCTACGTGAATAGGCGTCCGACCGATAGAGGGGAAATTTTTTGCGCAAACGGTTGCGTCAGGTGTGTTGCCCGCGAAGATTTTCCCCTATAATGGCCGCCGCTTGCTTAAAAGGCCAGCAAAAAATGGGCGTGAACCTGCGGACAGCAAAGGCTGCCAGTGTGAGTGGTGATACCCAAGTTTACATGTCAACGCGTGTTAATTTGGGTATACCCCTTTCACTAACTGCTAACGAGAGACGTACGCACATGGATATTTTGCGTGGTTCCCCCGCACTGTCTGAGTTTCGTGTCAATAAACTGCTGGCTAGCTGTCAAGCGCATCAGTTGCCAGTCACGGCACTGTATGCTGAGTTTATTCACTTCGCTGATTTGCATCACCCCTTGGATAGCGCGAGTCGCGAAAAGCTCGAAAAGTTGCTGACTTACGGGCCCACTTTACCGCCGCATGCGCCTGAAGGGACGTTGTTTCTCGTTACGCCTCGTCCCGGCACCTTGTCGCCGTGGTCATCCAAGGCAACCGATATTGCCCATAACTGCGGCTTGGATGCGGTGAAGCGCTTGGAGCGCGGTACAGCGTACTATATTCAGTTATCTGCGCCTTTGACCAAAGAACAACACGCAACCTTAATCGGATTGTTGCACGATCGGATGATGGAAGCTGTGTTCGATGAGCTTGAGGCCGCCGCGGTGCTGTTTGAGCAAGCGGAACCTGCGCCGATGCATAGCGTAGACATTCTCTCCGGTGGCCGAGCCGCCTTAGTTGAGGCGAACCAAGCCTTAGGGTTGGCACTGGCAGAAGACGAAATTGACTATCTGGTCGAGAACTTCACCCAGCTGGGGCGTAACCCAAACGACATCGAACTGATGATGTTTGCGCAAGCTAACTCAGAGCATTGCCGACACAAGATCTTTAACGCCGACTGGACTATTGATGGTCAAAAACAGCCTAAGTCGCTGTTTAAAATGATCAAAAACACCTATGAGCAAACCCCAGATAACGTGCTGTCGGCGTATAAAGACAACGCAGCCGTGATGACGGGCTCAAGCGTTGGGCGCTTTTTCCCCAGCCCTGACAGCCACACTTATCAATATCACCATGAGCCGGCTCATATTTTGATGAAGGTGGAAACCCACAACCATCCTACCGCGATTTCACCGTGGCCAGGCGCGGCAACAGGCTCTGGCGGTGAGATTCGTGATGAGGGGGCAACCGGTGTCGGAGGCAAACCCAAAGCAGGATTGGTCGGTTTTTCCGTCTCTAACCTCAAAATTCCGGGCTTTATTCAGCCGTGGGAGCGAGATTATGGCAAGCCTGAGCGCATTGCTACTGCGCTCGATATTATGCTGGAAGGCCCGCTAGGCGGCGCGGCGTTTAACAACGAATTTGGCCGACCTAACTTGCTGGGTTATTTCCGCACCTATGAGCAATTGGTGACCTCGCATGCCGGTGAGGAAGTGCGTGGCTATCACAAACCCATCATGATCGCCGGTGGAATGGGTAACATCCGCGACGGCCATGTGCAAAAAGGTGAGATAGATGTGGGCGCTAAACTGATTGTGTTAGGTGGCCCGGCGATGAACATCGGCCTTGGCGGCGGGGCGGCATCGTCGATGGCATCAGGCCAGTCGGCGGAAGACTTAGACTTTGCCTCGGTACAGCGTGAGAACCCAGAAATGGAGCGTCGCTGCCAAGAAGTGATTGATCGTTGCTGGCAACTTGGCGACAACAACCCGATTGCCTTTATCCACGATGTGGGCGCGGGTGGCTTGTCCAATGCCATGCCAGAGCTGGTCGATGATGGCGGCCGCGGTGGACGCTTTAATTTGCGTGACATTCCAAATGACGAGCCGGGAATGAGTCCGCTTGCCATTTGGTGTAACGAGTCACAAGAGCGTTATGTCTTGGCGGTGAAACCCGAAAATATGGCGCTTTTCGAAGCCTTGTGCGAGCGTGAACGGGCGCCATACGCAGTGATTGGTGAGGCGACCGATGCGCGTCACCTGTCGCTTGAAGACAGCCACTTCAACAATACCCCTATCGACATGCCGATGGATATCTTGCTGGGTAAAGCGCCCAAAATGCACCGGGATGTGACGCGTCAGCAAGTGACAGGTGTTGCGCTTAACACCCAAGGCATTGAGCTGGATGAAGCCTGTGAGCGTGTTTTACGCTTGCCGGCGGTGGCGGAGAAAACCTTCTTGATCACTATCGGTGACCGTTCGGTGACCGGATTGGTTGCGCGTGACCAAATGGTCGGCCCTTGGCAGGTACCCGTCGCTAACTGTGCGGTGACGGCGGCCAGCTATGACAGTTATCACGGCGAAGCGATGGCGATGGGTGAGCGTACCCCAGCTGCCTTGCTTGACTTTGCTGCCTCTGCCCGTATGGCGGTGGGAGAAGCACTCACCAATATTGCCTGTGCCGATATTGGTAGCCTGACTAACATTAAACTGTCTGCGAACTGGATGTCCGCGGCAGGTCATCCGGGCGAAGACGCCGGCTTGTACGAAGCGGTTAAAGCCGTTGGCGAGGAGCTGTGTCCTGAGCTGTCACTGACCATTCCGGTGGGTAAAGACTCGATGTCGATGAAAACCCAGTGGCAGCAAGACGGTGAAAATAAAACCGTCACCGCGCCGATGTCGCTGATTATCACCGCCTTTGGCCGCGTGGAAGATGTGCGTCGTACCGTGACCCCACAACTGCGTACCGATAAAGGTGATAGCCACTTGATTGCGATTGACCTCGGTGAGGGCGCGCAGCGTCTGGGCGCAACCGCGTTGGCTCAGGTTTACCACCAATTGGGCGATAAGCCTGCCGATGTCACCAGCAGCGCCCGCCTAAAAGGCTTTTTCAATGCGATGCAAACCTTGGTAGCAGAGCAAAAGCTACTGGCGTATCACGACCGAGCCGATGGCGGACTGTTCGTTACCTTGGCGGAAATGGCGTTTGCCGGTCATACCGGTATTGACGTGGATATCGCCCGTTTAGGCGACGATGCCTTGTCGGTACTGTTTAACGAAGAACTGGGCGCGGTGATCCAAGTGGCAGCGCAAGATCTCGAGCGTGTTAATGCGGTGTTGGATGAACATCAATTAACCGCATGCAGTCACTTGATTGGCGGCTTAAGCGATAGCGATGAGATTATCTTGCGTCATGGTGAGGCGCCTATCTATCAAGCCAGTCGCCAGCACCTGCGTCAGATTTGGGCTGAAACCACCTACCAAATGCAAGCGCGTCGCGATAATCCGGACTGTGCTCGCCAAGAGTTTGACGCCAAGCAGGCGGCCGATCCTGGGTTGCACGCTAGCCTGAGCTTTGACGTGCATGAAGATATTGCTGCGCCGTATATCGCCACCGGTCAACAACCGACGATGGCTATTTTGCGTGAGCAAGGCGTGAACTCACATGTGGAAATGGCAGCTGCCTTCGATCGCGCTGGATTTAACGCCGTGGACGTTCATATGAGCGACATTCTCTCAGGACGCGTCAGTTTGGACGGTTTCCAAGGGCTGGTGGCTTGTGGTGGTTTCTCTTACGGTGACGTGTTGGGCGCCGGTGAAGGTTGGGCGAAATCGATTTTGTTTAACAGCCGCGCGCGCGATCAATTTAGTGCCTTCTTTATGCGTGAAGACACCTTAGCACTTGGTGTGTGCAATGGCTGCCAAATGCTATCGAACCTGCATGAACTGATCCCAGGCGCCGCACACTGGCCACGATTTGTTCGTAATGAGTCGGAGCGCTTTGAAGCGCGCTTTAGCATGGTGGAAGTGCAATCAAGCCCATCCGCCTTCTTTGCTGGGATGGCAGGGTCACGGATGCCCATTGCGGTATCGCATGGTGAGGGACGCGTTGAGGTGCGTGATGCTGAGCATTTGGCGGCCATTGAGGCGTCCGGCACTGTGGCGCTGCGTTACACCGATAATCACGGCCAGCCAACACAAGCGTATCCGGCCAACCCGAACGGCTCACCGAATGGCATTACCGCGCTGACCACTGAGTCGGGCCGCGTCACCATTATGATGCCTCACCCTGAGCGGGTATTCCGTACGGTCGCTAACTCTTGGCACCCTGATGATTGGGGCGAAGACAGTGCGTGGATGCGCATGTTCCGCAACGCGCGGGTCACACTGGGATAAGCCTTATACCAATCAAAGCCGCCAATCTATGGCGGCTTTTTAGTGATAAGCGTGAATCGATGGATGATTTTTTATCCGGCTGCGATACAATTTCAGCTAAACAACTGATCCATCAGGACCGGCTGCGGCCAACGAGAAGGATAACGGAATGAAAAAAATTGAAGCCATCATCAAGCCATTTAAACTCGATGACGTACGCGAAGCACTTGCCGACGTGGGGATTACGGGGATGACTGTCTCAGAAGTAAAAGGTTTTGGTCGTCAAAAAGGTCATACTGAGCTTTATCGTGGCGCCGAATATATGGTCGATTTTTTACCCAAAGTGAAGCTTGAAGTGATCGTCAGTAACGATGTGGCTGAGCAGTGTGTGGATACCATCATTGATACCGCACAAACCGGTAAAATTGGTGATGGTAAAATCTTTGTCTTTGATGTTGAGCGCGTGGTGCGTATCCGTACCGGTGAGGAAGACGAAGAAGCGATTTAATATCGCGAGTTGGACTAATACGGTAAGCAACAAAAAGCCAAGCGTGATGCTTGGCTTTGTTGTTTGTGTGGTGTTGTGATTGACTACGCGCCGGGGTTAGCAGGATGCGCCTGATAGCGCCCGGGCTTATGATTCATCGCCAAGACTAAGTTGAGCACAATCGCGCCAACTACCGACCACATCAAGAGATTGAGGTCGATGAGGAAGAAAGACAACGCCAAGATGGTACAGTCGATGCCCATCTGTAGTTTTCCTGCCGAGATCCCAAATTTGTCCTGACAATAGAGCACCAGTACGTTAAAACCGCCTAAGCTGGCATTGTGGCGGAAAATCATCAACATGCCGACGCCCATCAGCAAGCCCCCAATGACCGCACAATAGGCGGGGGCCAACCAAGTGATTTGAAAAAAGTAGGCGATATGATCGGCCATCACGGACACCGCGCCACCGGCGAGTAAGCTGCGCACAGCAAAGCGCGGGCTCATGCGAAACCAAGCCATCAAATAAAACGGACAGTTACACAGAAAGTACAGGGTGCCGAAGGACAGGTCGGTAAATTGGCTGACCAACAAAGCAAGGCCAGTCGTCCCGCCGGTTAACAGTCCGGCCTGTTGCAAGAAAAACACCCCTTGTGCGACGAGAAACGCCCCAGAGGCAATGGCGATCACATCTTCTTTTAAGCTGTGTTGATATCGGCTCACACGGCTTCTCCCTACATAAACAGCAACAAAAAGTCCGCCAAAACCCAACTGGGGCGGCGGTTAAAAAAAGTTAATGGGAATTGCGGGCGCGGATTTTATCGCCAAATGAGAGTAATAAAAAGTCAGCCAAGTAAATCACTGGCTGATAGGATGTCAGCAATTTGATACTCGCGTGTAAATTGTTTACAGCGCACAATCTGCGTTTCTGTGTGGCGGACTAATCTGGCACAACCGACGTATAAAAAAAACGGCCGATTGACACTACCTGTTGCAGCGGTTTTTTTGTAAAATGACGAACGCAGTAATGGCGCTAGAGAAAACGTTTGCGTCAGGCTTTTAAAACGCCGTTTTTTCCGCCCGTTTGCCTTGGTTTAGTCACTTTAAATGCGTAAGGCGACTAACCCAAGGTGTGGTGCACTATGCCATATCAAAACCATTCGAGCTATCGGGCCAACTTGGGTACGGGTAGCATTCGCTTTAAGGGTAATAGCCCGCCACCATTGAGTCAGGAGAGACAAATGCTAAAGCGTGACATGAAGATTGCGGATTACGATCCGGCACTGTTCGCAGCCATTGAAGAAGAAACGGCTCGTCAGGAAGAACACATTGAGCTGATTGCGTCAGAAAACTATACCAGCCCACGCGTCATGGAAGCGCAAGGCTCTCAACTGACCAACAAATATGCCGAAGGCTACCCCGGAAAGCGTTATTACGGCGGCTGTGAGCATGTCGATAAAGTAGAAGCTCTCGCGATTGAGCGTGCGTGTGAATTGTTTGGTTGTGAATATGCCAACGTGCAACCTCACTCAGGCTCACAAGCCAACAGCGCGGTCTATATGGCGCTACTTAACCCAGGCGACAAGGTTTTGGGCATGAGCTTGGCGCATGGTGGCCACTTAACGCACGGCTCTCCGGTCAACTTTTCAGGCAAACACTATGAAGTGGTTGCGTACGGCATTGATGAAGCGGGTAAGATTGATTACGAGCAAATGGAACAGCTCGCGCTGGAACATAAGCCGAAAATGATCATTGGTGGTTTCTCTGCCTATTCGCAAGTGGTGGATTGGAAGCGTATGCGTGAAATCGCCGACAAAGTGGGCGCTTGGTTCATGGTGGACATGGCACACGTTGCTGGTTTGATTGCAGCAGGCGTGTATCCAGATCCMTTRCCACAYGCRCACGTGGTCACCACCACCACCCACAAAACCCTTGCAGGGCCGCGCGGYGGTTTGATCCTGTCTAATGCGGGTGAAGACCTCTACAAAAAGCTCAACTCTGCGGTGTTCCCAGGTGGTCAAGGTGGCCCACTGATGCACGTAATTGCGGGTAAAGCTGTCGCGTTTAAAGAGGCGATGGAACCTGAGTTTAAAGCCTATCAAGCGCGCGTGATTGATAACGCTCGTGCGATGGTTAAAGGGTTCCAAGCACGCGGTTATAACATCGTGTCAGGATCAACCGACAACCACTTGTTCTTGGTTGATTTGATTGACAAAGACATCACCGGTAAAGAAGCGGATGCTGCGCTCGGTGCCGCGAATATCACTGTGAACAAAAACAGTGTGCCGAACGATCCACGTAGCCCGTTTGTCACCTCAGGCATTCGTGTGGGGACGCCAGCGATTACACGCCGTGGCTTTAGCGAGCAAGACGCTGAACAGCTCGCGCATTGGATGTGTGATGTGTTAGATAACATCAATAATGAGCAAGTGATTGCTGAAACTAAAGAGAAAGTTCAAGCCATTTGCCGCCGCCTACCGGTTTATGCGTAACCGGTAAGCGTTGTAAGTGAAAAAGCAAAGGCGCCTTCAGGCGCCTTTTTGGTGCGTGGTTAGCCACCGATTGTTAGCGAAATCAGCTTTGCGCACAGAATCGTTACAAACTCGCCGTTTGCAGGCTTTTTCATAATCGCAAATCGGTTACACTAACGGGATGATATTGAGGAGGCTAGCCCCATGCACTGTCCATTCTGTGGTGCAACCGACACCAAAGTGATCGATTCTCGACTCGTCGCCGATGGCCATCAAGTTCGTCGTCGTCGCCAGTGTTTGGCGTGCGCAGAACGCTATACCACGTTCGAAACGGCAGAGCTGGTGATGCCACGCATCATCAAAACCAATGGCAATCGTGAGCCTTTTGACGAAGAAAAGCTGCGCGGTGGCATTCAGCGTGCGCTGGAAAAACGGCCTGTCAGTGCGGACGATATTGAAAAAGCGATCAACAGCATTAAATCACGCCTTCGCGCGACCGGTGAGCGAGAGATTAGCTCAGCCTCGGTTGGTAACTTGGTGATGGAAGCACTCAAAGAGCTCGATAAAGTGGCGTATATCCGTTTTGCCTCTGTCTATCACAGCTTTGAAGATATTCGTGAGTTCGGTGAAGAAATTGCACGGCTGCAAAAATGAGTAACAACCAACGCGATAACACCATGATGGCGCGTGCACTCGCGCTTGCCGCTCAAGGGCGCTTTACCACGACTCCGAATCCCAATGTGGGCTGTGTGATTGCTCATGGCGACGACATTGTTGGTGAAGGGTTTCATCTTGCTCCCGGCGGTCCACATGCCGAGGTACACGCTTTAAAGGCGGCGGGGAAACGCGCGCAAGGGGCGACAGCTTATGTCACCTTAGAGCCTTGCTCTCACTATGGTCGCACTCCACCGTGTTGCGATGCCTTAATTGCCGCTAACGTCAGTCGCGTGGTGTGTGCCATGCAAGATCCCAATCCTCAAGTGGCAGGGCGAGGTATCGCACGCTTACAAGAAGCAGGTATTGAGGTGGTCGTCGGTGTGATGGCGGAGCAGGCCAAGGCGCTCAATCCCGGTTTCATTAAGCGAATGCTCACTCAGATGCCGTATGTACAGCTTAAGCTGGCCGGGAGTCTCGATGGCCGGACCGCCTTAGCCAACGGGCAAAGCAAATGGATCACCGGTGAGTCTGCACGCGCCGATGTGCAAGCGTTTCGTGCTCAAGCCAGTGCCATTTTATCGACCAGCGCCACGGTATTGGCCGATAACCCCAGCCTCAATGTACGTCAAAGCCAACTTCCTCGAGCCACGCTCGATGCCTATCCGCAATCGACTGTGCGCCAACCGACGCGTGTTGTGCTAGATAGAGATAATAAAACCTCACCGGATGCAACCGTCTATCAGCTTGACGGCGATGTGATCCGTATTGTTGATTCACCGAGTAATCATACGTGGCCGGATAACGTGCAAGAATGGGTGATGCCCGATGCGTCACTCACCGCTATCCTTGGCGCATTGGCGGAACATGACATTGACAAAGTGTGGGTTGAAGCGGGCGCGAGGCTGGCGGGTCAGCTACTCACTGAATCTTTAGTCGATGAACTGATTGTTTACCAAGCCCCCGTCCTGTTAGGAGGCGACAGTCGCCCCTTAGTTGCTTTAGATGGGATGCAACGGATGGACGATGCACCGCGCTTTCACTTTAATCACGTGACGAGGTTCGGTGACGATGTTCGCTTAACCGCCATGCTCTCTGAGCATGCCGTGATCACGCAAGAGTACGAATAACGATGTTTACTGGAATTATCGAAGCGGTAGGCCGAGTAGAACGCTTGACTCGCCGCGGGCAAGACATGACTTTGACTATCGACAGTGGCGAGCTTGATCTCTGTGATGTCAAACTGGGTGACAGTATCGCCACCAATGGGGTGTGCTTGACCGTGGTTGCATTGAGTGCAACGGGCTACAGCGCAGATGTGTCATCGGAAACCCTTGCGCGTTCATCACTGGGGCACTTGTCGGTCGGAGACAAGGTCAATCTTGAAAAGGCGATGCTACCCACCACGCGATTTGGCGGCCACATGGTGGCAGGCCATGTTGATGGCCTTGGAGAAGTGACATCGGTGAACCAAACCGGCCGCGCGTGGGAATACTGGATTAGATTACCGTCTGAGCTCGCCAAATATGTGGCGTTAAAAGGCTCGATCACGGTGGATGGAATTAGCCTGACAGTGAACGATGTCAATGGCAGTGCATTTAAGCTCACCATCGTGCCGCACACCGCTGAACAAACCACGATTCAAACTTTTGCGCCTGGGCGTAAGGTAAACATCGAAGTCGATGTCATTGCCCGTTACCTTGAGCGACTGATGCTCGGTGACAAGGCGGCTGAACCCACACAATCAACAGGAGTCAGCCTTGATACGCTGGCCCGTTCCGGCTTTTTGAAATAAGGAATCCAAGATGGCAATAAGTAGTGCCCAAGAAATCATTGACGATATCCGCCTAGGTAAAATGGTGGTGTTGATGGATGACGAAGATCGCGAAAATGAAGGCGATTTGATCATTGCGGCCGAAGCGATCACGCCAGAAGCTATCAATTTCATGGCCWCCCATGGTCGGGGCTTGATTTGCTTAACGCTGACCCAACAGCGCTGTCAGCAGCTTGGATTACCTTTGATGGTGTCTGACAATAACGCCCAATTTTCTACTGCCTTCACGGTGTCGATTGAAGCGGCGGAAGGGGTGACCACCGGCATTTCTGCGGCCGATCGTGCACGCACCGTCCAAGCCGCGGTCGCGCCTAATGCAAAAGCTGCCGATTTAGTTCAGCCGGGGCATGTGTTCCCCTTAATGGCACAAGAGGGTGGTGTTCTGACCCGTGCTGGTCACACCGAGGCAGGCTGTGATCTGGCCCGCTTAGGAGGCTTTAGTCCTGCGTCCGTGATTGTGGAAATCCTCAACGAAGATGGCACCATGGCGCGCCGCCCTGATTTGGAAGTGTTTTGTGAAAAGCACGGTATCAAGCTGGGCACCATTGCAGATTWGATTGAATACCGAAACCTTAACGAAACCACCATTGAGCGTGTCGCCTCTTGTAAGTTGCCCACCGAATTTGGTGAGTTTGATTTGGTCACCTACCGTGACACCATTGATAACCAAATCCACTATGCGATGTGTAAAGGCGAAGTGACCGCTGACCCGACCTTGGTTCGCGTGCACTTGCAAGATACCTTTACCGATGTGCTTCAATCTGACCGAACGGCTGAACGTAGCTGGAGCCTAACCCGTGCGATGCAACGGATCAGTCATGACGGTGGTGTGTTGGTGATTTTGGGGAAAGAAGAAACCAGCGATGCCATTATCAATAAGGTGAAAGCATTTGAAGCGCAAGATAAAGGCGAGCAGCCAGCTAGCGCCAAATGGCAAGGCACGTCACGCCGTGTTGGGATTGGCTCGCAAATCTTGGCAGACCTTGGCGTTAAGCAAATGCGTTTGCTTTCGTCATCAACGAAACGCTATCACGCACTATCAGGCTTTGGTTTGAACGTGGTGGAATACGTCACCGAATAACCTAACAAGAAAGGCCGCGCGATGTGCGACAGGGTTGGCGGGCACGGAACATGGTGCCATTCGCTAAAAATGTGGTAGAATCGCGCGGTTTCTCATTCCGGAAAGCAAGTCACAGGAAGGCTCATGAACGTAATCGAAGGTGCATTTGCCGCGCCCAACGCGCAGGTTGCTATTGTTATCTCTCGCTTTAATAGCTTTATCAACGAGAGTTTACTATCAGGTGCGATCGACGCACTGAAGCGCCAAGGCCAAGTCAGCGAAGATAATATTACCGTGGTCCGCTGTCCCGGTGCCTACGAGTTGCCTTTGGTGACCCAGAAACTAGCCAAAAGCGGTCGCTACGATGCGATTGTGGCGCTAGGTTCGGTGATCCGCGGTGGCACGCCCCACTTTGACTATGTGGCCGGAGAATGTAATAAAGGGTTAGCACAGGTTGCACTGGAGTTTGAAACCCCAGTCGCCTTTGGCGTGCTGACTGTTGACACCATTGAGCAAGCCATCGAACGCGCAGGTACCAAGGCTGGTAATAAAGGGGCAGAGGCTGCACTGAGCGCGCTTGAAATGGTCAATGTCCTGTCCCAGATTGAATCCTAAACGGGGGTTAGAGTGAAACCAGCCGCACGACGTAATGCACGCCAATTTGCATTGCAAGCCATCTATTCATGGCAACTGGCGCAAGGCAATATCGCAGATATTGAGGCACAATTCCTTGCAGCCGAAAAGTACGAAGAAGACGACCACAAAGACGCAGAACCACTTCTGCGTGAGCCTGAAACCGATGTGGAATATTTCCGCAATCTGTTTAGCGGCGTGGTACTGAGTCATCAAGAGCTAGACAGCAAAATGCGTCCTTACTTGTCACGTCCATTGCAAGACTTGGACGACATGGAGCACGCACTGCTGCGTTTGGCGATGTACGAATTGGTGAAACGTGAAGATGTGCCGTATAAAGTCGTGATTAATGAAGCGGTGGAACTGGCGAAGCGTTTTGGCGCCGAAGACAGCCACAAGTTTGTGAATGGTGTGCTTGATAAAGCGGCCCCACGACTTCGTTAATTACCTCCCTTTCAAGGCCAGCCCCGCTGGCCTTTTTATTTTTAGATGCGATACCACGAAAGCCATTATGACGCGCAACGAATTTGACCTGATTCGCGATTATTTCGCTCGTCAGCCAGTGAGCCGCCGCGATGTGGCGCTAGGCATTGGTGACGACTGTGCCATTACCCAAGTCCCCGAGGGCTGTCAGCTCGCCATCACCACAGATACCATGGTAGAAGGTACCCACTTTCTTTCCACAGCCAGTGCTTCCGATGTTGCGCATAAAGCGTTGGCATCGAATTTAAGCGATTTAGCAGCAATGGGGGCGATGCCTGCATGGTGCTCGTTGGCGCTAACGTTACCTGAACCGGATGAAGCGTGGGTGGCAGGATTCTGCCAAGGTTTCTCTGCGCTTGCTGAATACTTTCAAGTCCAGCTGATTGGCGGTGACACCACACGTGGGCCCAAAAGCATTACCATGACCTTACATGGCCATGTCCCTCATGGACAGGCATTAACGCGCGATGGTGCTAAGCCTGGGGATTGGTTATATGTCACCGGTACCTTGGGGGATAGCCAAGCAGGACTGAACTATGTCCTTGGTAAGCCGGTGACCGATGAGGCACGGGCGGCCACATTGATTAATCGGCATTATCGCGCGCAGCCTCGCGTAGCGGCAGGCCAAGCTTTACGGGGTATCGCCTCGGCAGCGATTGATATTTCCGATGGGCTGGTGGCTGATATTCAGCATATTATCAAAGCCAGTGGTGTGGGCGCATCCATTGATGTGACCCAACTGCCGCTGTCGGAGGCGTTATTGGCGGATGTGGACAGCTATGAAACCGCGCAAAAGCTTGCCTTAACCAGTGGCGAAGAATATGAATTGTGCTTTACCGTACCGGAAATGTATCGCGGGACGTTAGAGACAACACTGAAACACACTGGGGTCACCGCCACTTGTATTGGTCAAATTAATGGCAGTCAGTCTTTACAATTGATGGCCGATGGTAATCCCCTAGACTGGACGCTATCAGGATGGGATCACTTTAAGGAGTTGGACAGTGACAGATCCTAAGCAGCGTTTATCGCTTAAAAACCCGTTGCATTTGCTGGCCGTTGGGCTGGGGAGTGGGCTCTCTCCGGTGGTGCCGGGGACGGTTGGTACCTTGTTTGCGGTGCCTTTTTATTGGCTACTGGCAACCTACACAGCGCCAGTTGGGTTATGGATAGCCATTCTTGTCGGTAGCCTTGCAGGCATTGTGATTTGCGGTCGTACCTCTACGGATATGAAAGTGCATGATCACGGCGCGATTGTGTGGGATGAATTTGTTGGCTTTTGGATCACCATGGCATTAGTGCCAAGCACCGACTGGCAGATTATATTGGCGGGCTTCGTGATGTTTCGACTCTTCGATATGATTAAGCCATGGCCTATCAGTTGGTTGGACAAGCATGTTCATGGCGGGCTAGGGATCATGCTCGATGATATCCTTGCCGGCGTGATGGCCATGTTGAGCCTCTGGGCGTGGGTGACTTACATTTAATCAACCAACCCTTGGCCACGAAAAATGCCGCGTGTTCAACGCGGCATTTTTGTATGGGTCAGTCGCAGCGGTTAGCGCAATGTCTGGCTTAGCTTTTTATCGACAGAGAGATTGCCAGCCCCACTGAACACTAATGAGACGGCGGCAGCCAGTAATGCCAATCCAAACTCATACCCGTTGTTGCTTAGAAACAGGCCGTTATCCCAGTGCACGGTAACAATCGCGACCAGCATGGTGATTGCCGTGACTGCAGCAGCAGGGCGCGTCAATAGACCAATCAACAGCAGCACACCGCCAAAAAACTCCGCACTACCTGCCATCAACGCCATTAGTACACCAGGCTCAAGACCAATCGATGCCATCCATTGGCCCGTTCCTTCAAGGCCATAGCCGCCAAACCAACCAAACAGTTTTTGCGCGCCATGAGCGATCAAAATCACTCCGACAGGAAGGCGCAAAGCTAAGGGGGCAAAGCTTGATTGAGTGGAAAGCAGAGTATGTAAACGTTGACGCATAATGGGCCTCTTCGAAAAAGTTGATAGATATTGGCGTTACCCGCCGGATTGAGAGCCATAATAAAGGTGAGGCGTCAGAATAATAAGTAGCAGAGCTTGATGGATATGTTCGGATATTTTGAACAAAAACCAAATGAAACGAGGTAAAGAACAGCAAATAGCGACTAAAGAAGGAGGGGGTAAAGGTTTACTGGCGCTCCCACAGGGACTCGAACCCCGATCGGTCGCTTAGGAGGCGACTGCTCTATCCTGTTGAGCTATGGGAGCGCGGGCAGCCATTATACGTAAAAACAGGCGCGATTTAAGCGCCTGTTTCAATTTAGTTTACTCCTTTGGTGACAATATCACCGATCTGAATGCTGCCTATCAAGCTGTCGGGTTGGATAACCGCCTCGGCACTGCTTTCATAAACACGCGCAACGGTTAATGTCATTCCGCTTTTACGGCGCTGCGTGCGCACAATCCCTAAATCATCAGTGAAAGAAGCGAGATGCCACAGTTGTAACTGGTCACCCTGTTTCACCCCATTGATTCGTCCAACGTTGATTTGTGCGATATTGTCTTTTAGCGCCACAATTTTGGGTTTGCTGGCGCGGCAGGATAGGGCCGACTCTAAATCCAGCAAGATGTTACGACTCATGCGTCGTGCCATTTGCCCGTAAGGCGATTGCCAAAAACGCGCTGTTTGGGTATCCACTTGGCTATGGCGCTCAAAAGGCCATTTGGCAACATCACGATAGCGGCGCTGGAAAATGACTTCACCGCTTTCAGCGTCCATCGCTTGTACATTGACCGCCAATTGCCGATTGTCTTGCGAACGGCCGAAGCTGCCACTGTCTGTGGTCGCAGAGAGATCGGTAATGGCTCCAGTGACAACAAATTGCGCGTCTTTATCTTCCGCCAGCATCGCGACAGCTTGCGGGGCGTTCGGCGAAACATCGACATTCGCAATACCACGACCAACAAAGCTTTGTCCGTGTTGAGTGACTTCTCGACTAAGCAGCACAGAAAAATCATCACCAAATTGGTAAATTCCTCCCAAGGCCGCTTGTTGAGGCGACACAATCGGGAAGCGTGTCATCACCATTCCTTTCTTATACTGTGTCTTGTGGCAAGCATTTGCCGATGGATAGATATCCACCCGCACATTGACCACATAATTGCCACCTTGAGTGCCTTCTTCCAGAATTAAGATCTCGCGGACTTCATTACCACTGAATTGGTAACCGGGCTTAACGGAGGTAAAAAATCGTTTGATTTGTTGCAAACTGCCTACATCGGCGCCGGAGAACTGCATGGCATCGAACGTGGCGGCTTCTAACGCGCGGACGCGTGCCGCTTGCTCGCTTTCAAGGATGGGCGAGCTGGCAGACACTTCATACCAAGCTGCCTGTGTGAGCGGCGTGATAAACAGAGAAAAAAGCAGGCCGAATCGCGCCAAACGGGTTTTCATAGTCAAGTTCTCACTTAGTAGGTATGGAAATTGCTTCGTTAACATAACAGGTAGGGTGGCAACCCTAACAAGAGCATGACGCATGAGAGATTGATGCAAGTTGTGTTCCGGAACACAAGGGTGACAATTCAAGGTAAAGGTTTGTGGTCCTTGTCCGATACTCTAAGAAGACACTTGTCTCACATCGATGACTGATCGCGGAGCATGATACGATGAAAAAGTGGATAGTGGCGGTATTAGCGCTGTTGACAGCAGGCTGTGCATATACGCCTATTTACAACGGGAAAGAGCCCTACTCGGGGAGTGAGTTCTTCCTCAAGCAGCGTCCTCGCCACACGCTGGACTATTTTTTAAATAGCATGGCCGACGAATTACTGGCGACAAACGCTTACTTAACCGCACGTACCCCGTTGGCGGTCACGTCGTTTGTAGACTTGCAAGACATGTCTGAAACGAACTGGTTAGGCAATACAGTGACCGAAGGGCTGATCTATCAGATGCAAAGCCGTGGCTTTACCGTCATAGACTTCAAATCGACCGGCGCGATTCGTGTCACTGAAGAAGGGGACTTTGCCATCAGCCGTGATTGGAAAGAGTTAAACCCCGAACAGCAGATTGATTATATCTTGACAGGCACCATGCTACGACAAGGTGGAGGTGTACTGGTCAATGCGCGTATTATTGGTATGGAGTCGCGTGTTGTGGTCGCTTCTGCGCAAGGGTTTTTACCCGCAGACCGTATTGGTCGAGATATTGACACGCTTTATAAAGTGCGCATGCGTGATGGCGTCATTATTCGTGATGATCAGAACCGCATCAAGCGTGAAACAGTTGTGCTTAAGCCTTAACCGAGACAGGATGATTCATGAGCATAAAACATGGACTTTGCCTTTTAGCCCTAATCGCTTTAACCGCATGTCAGCCTCTGACCAGGATGAAAGAGGAGAACGTTATTTCTGCGGTTGGTATGGCATCAATCAGTGCTCAGCAAGGGGCCACGCAAGAAGAGCGTGAAACGCGGGCAATGCGGGCATCAAAAGTGGAGGCATATAAAGAGCTCAGTGAGCAGGTGTATGGACTTCGAGTCAGTGGTCGCACCCGTGTGGAGGATCAAAGTCTTGGCCGTGATAGCACACAAGGCGCTGTCGACGGTATTATCCGCGGTGCCGAAGTGGTGGCAAGTTATAAAGCCGGTGACAGCTACGTGACCGAACTGGAGCTGGATTTAGACTTGATGCAAAAAATGAAGCGCTATGGTGAGTCGCAAAACATCCCCCGTAACGAAAATATTATCTTTTAATTCACCTCTTCTCCGCGCAATCAGCGAGCCACAGGGCTCGCTTTTTATTAGCCGTCATTGGCAGCTAAGCTTCGTTGCTTTACCGATCGAGTTGTATCATTGGGAGGTGCGCGCGCAATGGGCATACGCGCTGCGGCCAGCATAAAGCGGTTAAGTAAGGAGATGTCAGTGCGCAGTGTCAGGTAGCTCGGCGTATACTAAAGCGCGAGCTACGCTTTTACATTGGTGCCAAGGGTTTTCCGGCCTGACGCATTGCCGTCATGGTCATAAGTTAGCTCTGACTTGCCGCCGCTTTCTTGGAACAAATTACGTAACCGATGGATGCTTAAACTTGCGCGTTGTAGCGCCATGCCATTGGTTTCGTTTTGTTGCTTACAGGCTTGAATGTGCTGTTGGATGTTGTTGACGTATTCAACGCATTGCGGGTCGCCTTGAAGCTTTTCTCGCTCAGGGTGCTGTGCGAGTTGGCTATCAGCACGCTGTATTTCATTCACCAAGATTTGCTTTTGTTTGGCGGTGGCTTCGATGTCTTCCGACACCCGGCTGGCAATAGTTTTGGCTTCTTGCTCGAGCAGCGTTTTTAGCGACTGAACTCGCTCTAGCTGCTGCTCGAGAAGGACGGACAGGGGCGCATTTTGACTCATAAACTATCCCGCCAGATTAACTGTCGTTCAAATCGWTCTCAAAGCGCATCATATTGGCAGCGAGTTTGTCAGCATCGACTTTATACGAGCCATTGGCAATGGCTTGTTTAATTTCAGCGACTTTCGCACTGTCAAAATACGGCTCAGAGGCCATTTGCTGATTCATTTTTCCGATCTCTCGGCTTTGATGGCTCAGCGACACTGCATCATCTTGACTGGTCGTGCGTTGCTGTTCACGCACGGCGCTCCCTTGCGCCTCTTGTGTCTTATTCTGGTTCCCGCTATTGCGGGTTGTGGTCAGCGGTTGCTGGTTACCACGTAGTTGATCAATACTCGCCATAAACGTCGCCTTACTGTCAGTCGCTTTTGAGTCCGTTGCTCAGCGTATCGGCATTCCTTTTGCTAACTTTAGCATTCGGGCGTAAAAAATTAGAAATTTACCGTCACTTCGCCCACCGCCGAGATTGTAGCATCGACAATCCGATTGGATTTATCGTTCTTGACTTTTATTTGCTCTCCTAGAGCACCGTCACTTAATGCCGTACCTTTTGCAACAATATTGAGTCCGTTTCCACGTGCAGTGATAACAACGTCATCATTTCGACACACGGCACACACATCGTTACTGCTGATGGGCTGACCAATCCCGACCGTTCTCTTTACTTTCGAGCCTATTAGGCGCGCTGGACTGGTGTAGGTTTGGCCACGTTGAAACCGACTGTCAACCATTTGAATGGTCATATCACTCTCTGCAAGAGGCATGCCACGATCTAACGGGCGCTTGGCAACGACCAGTGGGATCATTAAGCGAATTTGGACTGGGATATACACCTGCCAGTCATCTTGAGGACACGAGACCATGACCGTTACCGAGGTATTCATGCGTTGCCGCCCTGGCACTTCGGTATCCAATGGCAACGGACAATCGGTCAGGCGTAATCTCGAGTCAAGGTTGCCGGCTGTGATGTCGAGCTCACCGTTTTTGGGCACTGAAATGATAGACTCGACATGTCGTTCTGCCGCTTCTCTGACCGCATCCATTTGACTTACCGTCGCAGCGGCTATACTTACGCTAAAGCTTGTTAATAAGCTGACGATAAATAAACGTAATATCTGATACATAGATCCAAACCATTGATGACGACCAAAGAAGAAATTTTCCCTTCTTTCTCGAGAGTAGTGCAATAACCCACTACTATTATCATGCTACTCTACATAAAAAACGGGGCAACATGGAGTTTATCTTATGACAGGTGGTGTTCTTGAWTCGGTCAACCAGCGAACGCAGCTGGTAGGACAAAACCGGTTAGAGCTGTTGACTTTCCGCCTGATGAGAAACCAACGCTTTGGCATTAACGTCTTTAAAGTAAAGGAAGTTCTTCAGTGCCCTAAGTTAACCGCGATGGCAAATTTGCATCCCTTAGTGAAAGGGGTCGCGCACATTCGCGGTCAAACAGTCTCTGTCATTGATATGAGCCTAGCAACTGGCGGGCCAGCTATTCCGGATCCCGAGAATCGTTTCGTGATCATTTCTGAGTTTAACCGTTCGATGCAGGGCTTTTTAGTTGGGTCGGTCGAGCGTATCGTGAACATGAATTGGGAAAAAATCCTCCCACCGCCTCAAGGCACAGGCCGTTCTCACTACTTGACCGCCGTGACTGAAATTGACAATGAGCTGGTGGAAGTGCTGGATGTTGAAAAAATCCTGAATGAAATTGCACCCGTGAATGAGGAAATCAGTGAGGAGGTGCTCTCCAAGCGTGAAGAGCGTGAGGAAAGTGCACCGAGCCAAGTACTGGTCGCGGATGATTCGAGCGTAGCGCGTCGCCAAGTGAAGCGCGCTGTAGAAAGTGTCGGTTATGATGTTATCTTGGTACAAGATGGCAAAGAGGCACTGGATRAACTGAAAGAAATGGCAGCAGAAGGCAATATATATAGCCAGCTGGCATTGGTGATTTCAGATATTGAGATGCCGGAAATGGACGGTTACACCCTCACCACTGAAATCCGAAAAGATGCGAGCTTAAAAGATCTTCATGTAGTATTGCACTCATCTTTAAGCGGTGTATTTAACGAGGCCATGGTGCAGCGCGTGGGCGCCAACTCGTTTATCGCGAAATTCGACCCTGATGAATTGGGCTCTGCCGTCATCGAAGCGGTTAAGTCGTAACCCAAACAGAGCGATTGAGTTGATTAATGACAAATGTAGCAATCAGTGACCAAGAATATCGAGACTTCTGCAAGCATCTCGAATCGAAATGCGGCATCGTACTTGGGGATAGTAAACAATACCTAGTACGAAGCCGACTTAGTCCATTGGTCAATAAGTTTGGTTTGGCGTCACTCTCTGAATTGGTGAAATCGGTGATTACGGGCCGAAATCGAGAGTTGGCAGTCGCTGCAATCGATGCGATGACCACCAATGAAACCCTGTGGTTTCGTGACACCTACCCGTTTGAAGTGTTGGCCCATCGTCTGCTGCCTGAATTAGGCAAAGCCCGCAAGCCGATCAAAATTTGGTCGGCGGCGAGCTCATCCGGGCAAGAGCCGTATTCTATTGCCATGACAGTGGCTGAAACGCAGCAACGTAAGCCGGGCATGCTAGGCAGTGTGAGTATTACTGCTACCGATATATCAACGTCGATGTTGGAAGCTTGCCGTCAGGGAATTTACGATAATCTTGCCCTAGGGCGTGGACTCTCACCGGAGCGTCGTCGTACCTTCTTTGAAGATGTCGGTGATGGCAAGATGCGGGTGAAAGAGAACATTAAGCGTATGGTGACATTCCGCCCGCAGAACCTAATGGAAAGCTATAGTTTATTAGGTAAGTTCGACATTATTTTTTGTCGTAACGTCTTGATTTACTTCTCGCCAGACATGAAGGCTCAGGTGTTAAACCAGATGGCGGGGGCGCTTAACCCAGGCGGACACTTAATTCTTGGAGCGTCTGAGTCACTGACTGGGCTCACTGATAAATTTGAGATGATCCGGTGCAACCCCGGTATTATTTACAAACTCAAGTAATCCTTTTCAAAAGCGGCATCTTTCTTGCCGCTTTTTCTTTTCTGTTTGCCTCTTCTTTTGTGAGTATTGCCGCCGTCTCATCCAGATAATCCCGCGGCTTGTTTTCTATCTCATTGAAAATATAGTGTTTAGGTTGGATATTAAAAATTGGCATCAAGATTGCTTTGATGTGATGAGAAGAGTTTTGGAGGTTGCCCATGGCGATTACATTTGACAATGCATTAGGCGTACACCAGCACACTGTCGGCGTACGCGCTACGCGGGCAGAGACGCTGTCTAGCAACATTGCTAATGCCAATACGCCAGGCTACAAAGCACAAGATATCGACTTTAAACGTGCTCTGCAGGCGGCAACCTCAGGGGCAAGCATTGGCCTAAGCCGCACTAATGAGCGGCACATTGCTGCCACCACTCACGTGGCGGGCGAGAAGAAGTACCGCGTGCCTACGCAACCTGATACTGGGGATGGCAACACGGTTGATGCTCAGCTCGAAAAGAATTTGTTCATGCAGAATGCATTGGAATACCAAGCCTCACTGGATTTTCTTGGCTCAAAGTTCAAGAACATGAAAAAGGCATTGAAAGGGGAATAACCGATGAGCTTGTTTAATATCTTTAACGTATCTGGTTCGGCGATGAGCGCAGAGTCAGTGCGGTTGAACACCACATCAAGCAACCTAGCCAATGCCAATTCGGTAAGCAGTTCTGCGCAGGAAACCTATCGTGCACGGCATCCGATTTTTGCTGCAGAGCTTAACCGCTTCAAGCAGCAAAGTGGTGAGAGTGTGCCGGTGCACATTAAAGGTATCGTTGAGAGCCAAAAGCCTTTACGTGCCGAATATAACCCTGACCACCCGATGGCGAATGAAGAGGGTTATATCTTTAAACCCAACGTCAACGTGATGGAAGAAATGGCGAATATGATCTCCGCGTCGCGCGCCTACCAAACTAACGTGCAGGTTGCCGATGCGAGTAAACAAATGCTGATGCGTACGCTTCAGATGGGTCAGTAATGTAGGAGGCGATAATGGCCGGAATCGACGGTACAGGTTCGACTAGCGGACTGTCCTACATTGACCAGCTCAAGGCGCAGCAGGAGAAAAAACTGCAAGAGAGCCAGGAGAAAGTCACCGGACAGACTGAGCTCAAGCAGGAAGACTTTCTCTCACTGCTCACCAAGCAGCTGTCACAACAGGATCCGTTCAAGCCTGTCGACAATGACAAAATGATCTCCCAGATGGCGTCATTTGCGACGGTAGAAGGGATCGGCAAGATGAACAATCAATTTGATGCGTTCAATGAGTCGATTACTTCTAACCAAGCACTACAAGCGTCATCTTTGGTTGGCCGAGACGTACTGGTTCCTGGCTCGATGGGCGTCAAGCCTGAAGCGGGCGGAATCGCGGGTATGGTGAAACTGCCTCGCGCGCTCGACAACGTGAGTGTTCGGGTGGAGAACGAACAAGGCCAGCTATTGCGAACCTTCAGCATGGGGCCGAAGCCGCCCGGCGATCACCGGGTTGAGTGGGACGGCAACGATGACAACGGCAATCCGATGCCGGAAGGTCGCTATCGATTGAAAGTCAGCGGCATGGTTGATGGCAAAACTCAAGAGTTTGATTTATCAACCTATGCCAACGTGAACAGTGTCTTGCTGGGGAATGGCGACGGCAACGTGATGTTAAATCTTGCCGGCTTCTCCTCACCGTTCAAGCTCGCTGAAGTGCTAGAAGTCGGTAATGCCGACGTCGGTAATGTGACGAAAGGCTAACCGATTTATTAGGAGTGGAAAGCAATGGGTTTTAATATTGCGTTAAGTGGCCTTGGTGCGGCCCAGAAAGACATGAATACCACCAGTAACAACATTGCGAACGCCAATACCTATGGCTTTAAAGAGTCGCGTGCTGAGTTCGGGGATGTGTATTCAACGTCGATTTTTTCGAACTCGAAAACCACCAATGGTACCGGTGTGCAAACCTCAGTCGTTGCGCAGCAGTTCCATGAGGGCTCGAGTATCTACACCAACAACCCGTTGGATTTACGGATCAGTGGTAATGGGTTCTTTGGCGTCTCGAATGACAAGCTTCAAACCAGTGACTATCACCTGACGCGTAACGGCGCCTTCCACCTTGATAAAAACAACGACATTATCAACTCGGAAGGTCAATATCTGCTGGGTTATAAAGTGGACCCTGACACGCAGCAAGTGGGATCGTACGAACCCCAAGCGCTGAATGTGCCCGATCAGTTTGGTCAGCCTCGTGCCTCGCAAAACGTTGATATTGGCTTGAACTTACCAGCCGGCGGCGCAGAGAAAGATCCGGCGCAGTTTAATTTTGAAGACCCAGAAACCTACAACAAGCAAACCTCTGCCACTGTGTATGATTCATTAGGTCAACCTTATAAGCTTTCCACCTACTATGTGAAAGGCAATGATCCCGCTAACCCGAATAGTTGGTCGGTGTACTACACCATGACGGATCCCGAAGGGGAAAAGCCGGTTAATATTCAAGGTGGTAACGTCACCAACGCCACAGGACACACGGGGCATACGGTTGATTTTAACTCAGATGGCTCCGTTAACAGCATCAACGGTGGCAACCCAATAGTGACCGATCCGCTCGGCCCTGCGGGGGCGGCGCTAGAGATGAACGGTGCAAATGGTGATCAGCAGTTGACGATTAACTTCGACAACCCAACCCAATATGCCGCACCGTTTGAAATGCGTAAGTTTAGCGACGATGGCGCGACGACCGGCTATTTGACTAAGGTCGATATTGATCCCAAAGGCACCATCATGGCCACCTATAGTAACGGTGAAAACATCGCACTAGGGCGTGTCGCCATGGTTCGCGTGGCCAACCAACAAGGCCTTGCTCAAGTGGGCAACACCCAATGGGATGTGACGCAAGACTCTGGCGATCCTATTTTTGGTGAAGCGATGCAAGGTGCGTTTGGCCAAGTGAAAAGCGGAACGATCGAGCAATCGAATATCGATATGACTCAAGAGCTGGTGGACTTGATCACTGCACAGCGTAACTTCCAAGCTAACTCGCGAGCCTTGGAAGTGAGCAATCAGATGCAACAAAACATCTTGCAAATTCGATAACCCTGTTTTCCTTGCCGTCCACATTTTGGGCGGCAAGGCTTTTCCATTCTCTCCTCCTGTTTAGCTTTTACCTGTTACTAAATCTTCATAATTGCTTGATAAATATTAATTTTTAATGCTGGCATGCTCTTTGCTTTGTTCTAGTTAGAACGATTGTGGAGGCAACCAATATGGATCGCGCGTTATACCTTGCCATGAGTGGTGCGAAGCAGGACATGCAAGCGATGCAGCTGCGCGCAAATAACTTGGCAAACGTGAGCACAACAGGCTTTCGAGCCGATCTTGAGCAGTCTCGCTCCATGCAAGCGTATGGCGAAGGACTTCCCAGCCGTGTGTTCAACATGACAGAGCGTCCTGGCTATCGTTTTGAGCAAGGCTCAACGATTACCACCGGCCGTAATCTCGATGTTGCCGTACAGGGACAGGGTTGGTTAGCGGTACTCGATAGCCAAGGGCAAGAGGGATATACCCGCGCGGGTCACTTGAAAGTCGACCAGACAGGCCTGCTGCAAAACAGTAACGGCAACCTAATCCTAGGCGAGACCGGCGGTCCGATTTTTATTCCACTCCCCGCAGCAAAAATTGAAGTGGGCAAGGATGGCTCGGTGTCGGTGCTTCCGCAAGGAGCGCCTGCCGATGCAATGGAAGTGGTAGATAGAATTAAATTGGTTCGTCCCGACAATCAAGACTTATTCAAAGACAAAGACGGGGTTTTCAAAGCCAAACAGCCCGGCACTATCTTTCCTGCTGATGCGGGAGTGACACTACTCACCGGTGCATTAGAAGGCAGCAACGTGAATGCTGTGGGCGAAATGACCGGCTTAATCGACTTGCAGCGTCACTTTGAAATGCAAGTGAAGCTGATGAAAACCGCGGAAAAAATGGACGAGTCGTCTGCATCACTGTTGCAGCTTGGCTAAGTCATCTTAAGAGGAACACACTATGCATCCAGCATTATGGGTCAGTAAAACCGGACTTGATGCGCAACAGACTAACATCTCGACCATCTCGAACAACTTAGCGAACGCATCCACCATTGGCTTTAAAAAGTCGCGTGCCGTGTTTGAAGATTTGTTTTACCAAAACATCAACCAACCGGGTGGACAGTCTTCGCAAAACACAGAGTTACCCAGTGGCTTGATGCTGGGCGCGGGCTCTAAAGTGGTTGCCACGCAACGTGTTCATACCAATGGTAATGTGCAAACCACCAATAACGCCCTTGATATGATGATCCAAGGCGATGGTTTCTTCCAAGTATTGCTGCCGGACGGCAATATCGGTTACCAACGTAATGGTCAGTTCACCCTAAACGATGAAGGCACCATAGTGACATCGGGTTCTGGCTACGTTCTGCAACCTGAAATCACCGTGCCGCAAGACGCGGTGCAGATTACGGTGGGTACTGATGGTGAAGTGTCAGCCCGTTTGCGTGGCCAGCAAGAAAACCAAGTATTGGGTCAGATCACCACAGTCGATTTTATCAACCCGGGTGGGTTAGAGCCGATTGGACAAAACATCTATTTACCGACAGGAGCCAGTGGCGATCCACAAGAAGGGGTGCCTGGTCTGGATGGCTTCGGTGAAGTGAAGCAGTCGATGCTAGAAACCTCGAACGTGAATGTCACCGAAGAGCTGGTCAACATGATTGAAGCGCAGCGTGTCTACGAGATGAACTCAAAAGTGATTTCGTCTGTTGACCAAATGCTGAGCTATGTGAATCAGCAGTTATAAACAAGGCTAAGGGTTTCAAGGGGGCGCTGATGACTTTCCAACGTGTTTTAATGCCAAGCTTGTTGCTTATGGCCTTGTTCGGTCTGAGCGGCTGCTCTTTGCCGGGTCAACAGGACACAGGTAGTGATCTTGACCAAGCAACCTCAACCACGGATGCGGTCGAGGGAGAGACAGCGCCAGACAGTGAGGGACTGATTGGCTTACTCCGCCAACGCGAAGATCCCAAAGCAGGTGACCCTGCTTGGTCACCCATTCGTCCTCAGCAACCTCCAGAGCATTACGCGACGGCGACAGGCTCCTTGTTTGATAGTACCCGCCAGCGTGACCTTTATGACGGGTCTAAACCGCGCGGTTTGGGAGATATCGTCACCGTGATGCTCGAAGAGAACACGCAAGCACAAAAAAGTGCGAGCTCTGATTTGGCGAAATCCAATGATCTCACTATGGATCCGCTCTCGTTGGGGGGGGAAGAGATCACTATCGGCGAGCGGACCCTATCYTATGAAGTGAGTAACGATAACTCCTTTACAGGCTCTGCTTCAGCCGATCAGAGCAACAGCCTACAGGGGTCAATTTCAGTCCAAGTAATTGATGTTCTCTCGAATGGCAACCTGATGGTTCGAGGTGAAAAGTGGCTGACATTAAACTCAGGGGATGAATACATACGCCTCAGCGGTACCATTCGTCCGGCCGACATTAGCCCAGATAACACGATTGCATCGACACGTATTTCTAACGCGCGTATTCAATATTCAGGAACGGGTGATCGCCAAGATACGCAAGAGCAAGGCTGGTTGGCACGATTCTTTAATGTCACTTTATAGCGCAATAACGTGCCGGAGAGTTGACGTGAAAAAGTGGTTGTTATCGATTGTATTGCTAGTGGTGGCGTTTCCGAGCCTCGCGGCACGCATAAAAGATGTGTCGGAAGTGGCAGGTGTACGCAGCAACACCCTGACAGGCTACGGTCTGGTTGTCGGTTTGCCGGGCACCGGTGAGAGCACGCCGTTTACCGATCAAAGTTTTAAATCTATGCTGGAAAACTTTGGCATCCAGTTACCACCCGACATCAACCCTCAGGCGGCCAATATTGCGGCGGTGGCTGTTACGGCAGATTTACCCGCCTTTGCGAAGCAGGGTCAAAAACTTGACGTTACGGTCTCCTCGATTGGTTCGGCAGAAAGCCTGCGCGGGGGAACGCTGTTACAAACCTTCCTTAAAGGTTTGGATGGTAACGTCTATGCCATTGCGCAAGGCAACTTGATTGTGGGTGGTTTTAGCGCCACGGGGGCGGATGGCTCACGATTAGTAGGTAATACACCAACGGTTGGCCGTATCACTAATGGCGCGTCTGTTGAACGCGAAGTGCCCAATCCATTTGGTCGCGGCGACTTCTTGACCTTCAACTTATTTCAAGCGGATTTCACCACCGCCCAACGTATGGCGGATGCCATTAATCGCTTCTTAGGTCCTTCAATGGCCTCAGCGATGGATGCGACGTCTATACGTGTTCGAGCGCCTCGTGATGTCAGCCAGCGCGTCGCATTTTTATCGACGGTGGAAAATATTGAATTCGAGCCGGGCGATGCCGCCGCCAAGATCATTGTAAACTCTCGCACGGGGACGATCGTAGTGGGACAAAATGTCCGTTTGCGACCTGCGGCGATCACTCATGGCGGAATGACGGTATCCATTAATGAAGATTTCAATGTGAGTCAGCCTAACCCGCTTGGCGGAGGGGAAGCGGTCGTCACGCCGGATACTGATATCGAAGTGCAAGAAGAAGAGGGACGGATGTTCCACTTTAAGCCGGGCGTGACCTTGGACGACTTGGTACGTGCCGTTAATGGTGTGGGCGCAGCACCGTCAGATCTGATGGCAATACTGCAAGCGCTGAAACAAGCAGGTGCCATCGATGGCCAGTTGATCGTGATATAGGGCAGAACAATGAAATCACCGGTTGATAGCCAATTTGTGCATGACATTAGCCAGCTCGATTCACTACGGCAAAAAGCCGTAAGTGGTAAAGATGGTGATGAAAAAGCGGCATTGCGGGCGGCGGCAGAACAGTTTGAGTCGTTGTTTACACAAATGCTGTTCAAATCGATGCGAGAAGCGAATGAAGCGTTTGAATCGGATTTGATTGATAACCGCACATCGAAATTTTACGAGCAAATGGCTGATGAACAACTTGCCAGTGAACTGAGCCGTGAAGGATCTCTGGGCTTGGCAGATATGATTGTACAACAGCTAGGCAGCGCGCAATCGGGTGAGCCCCAAACCAACTTAAAAGAGGCCGCTTTCGCATCCGCGAACGCGCTGCCCATGAATAAAGCTCAAAGTCGGCAAGCGGCAGAGCAAGCGATGGCCGAACTGGATAGACAGTCTATCGCGCCGCCAAGTATTCCAGAGCGTCCTATACGTAAAGAATCGTTTGATTCGCCAGAATCATTTGTGCAAACCCTCACGCCTCACGCTCGCCGAGCCGCTCGGGCGCTAGGTACCGATCCGGCGATTATTCTTGCGCAAGCGGCGCTAGAAACGGGATGGGGTAAAAAAGTGATCGCTAACGCGCGTGATAACAGCCATAACTTGTTTAATATTAAGGCCGATAAGCGCTGGCAGGGCGATAAAGTCGCGACGCAGACCTTAGAAGTCTATGATGGCATACCGGTTCAAGAAACCGCGAGTTTCCGTGCCTACCCATCGTATCAAGATAGCTTTGACGACTTCGTCTCTTTCCTCAATAGCAACCCTCGCTATCAGCAGGYACTGTCCCAGTCCGCACAACCAGAGCAATTTATTCGCGAGTTGCATCAGGCCGGTTATGCGACCGATCCGGATTATTCGAACAAGGTGCTCCGCGTGCTCGAACAAGTCCGCGGCATGATGGATCAATAACGGCAGGCAAGGGCTTGCCGTTGTCCTTTCCCTTCTTTGTCTCATGTTGAAAAAATATATTAACTCACTGATTTTTATAAAATAAAAAGCCTATATTTCTATTGGCTCAATTCTTGCTTTGATTCCTGTATCTCGTTTCTATTGCCGGGTTTTCTGGAGGCACAATGGGCTTTGACCTGCTTTCTCTTGGGTCGCAAGGTGTACTCACCGCGCAGCGACAACTTAATACCACAGGTCACAATATTTCCAATGTGAACACTGAGGGTTATAGCCGTCAGTCTGTTGAGCAACAAGTTAACGATCCTCATTATTGGGGAGGGAATAACTACGGTGACGGCGTACACGCCGCTGCAGTGCGCCGTAATTACGATAAGTTTGCCGTTAATGAGCTCAATATTGCTACCTCCAATTTAGAACATGCCGCCGCGCGCAATGATCAGCTTGGGCGCCTTGACGATATGATGGCGCACTCAGCGCGGAAAATTCCTGACAACATGAATGAGTTCTTTGGCGCCGTGAAAGGCCTCACCGATAGCCCGAGTGACATGGGGGCGCGTAAGGTGGTGCTAGAGAAAGCGCGCATGGTGTCTGCCGGATTAAACGACGTATACGGCGTACTTCAGCAGCAGTCGATTGATACTTCCTCGCAAATCGATGCAACGGTCAAGCGTATGAACGATATTGGCCGCGAAATTGTTGATATTCATACAGCCATTCTGAAAACACCGGGCGAGCCGAACGATTTACTTGACCGTCATGACAAGCTCATTCGAGAGTTAGCTGAATACACCCAAGTCAGTGTTAATGCGCGTGAAGATGGCTTATTTAATGTCATCATCGGCAGTGGTCATATGCTGGTGTCAGGGATGAACAGCAGTGAACTCACAACCTTACCGGGAAAGCCTGATCACCAAGAACGTCAGCTGGCCTTAGTTGAAGGGAAAAGCGTGAAGGCGATTTCTAATCGCGATATTCGCGGTAAGCTCGGCGCGTTATTTGAATATCGCGATCAGACACTGGGGCAGGCGCGTGACGAACTCGGCCGCATGGCGATTGGCTTTTCTCAAGCATTGAACGATTTGCAAGGACAAGGCTTCGATCTAAATGGTGAGGTTGGCAAGAATATCCTGACCGACTTTAATGACGACCGTATTGCGGCATCCCGGGTGATCAAAAGTGGTGACTCGACCGCCGATCTTAAAGTGTACATCGATGATCTTCAGAAGCTTAAAATTGGTGACTATCAATTAAAATTTGATGGGGCGCAGTACACACTCACGTCACCTAATGGCCAGCAATCAACGGTAACGCCCAGCGGAACACCGCCAAGTTTTAATGTAGATGGCATGCGCGTTCAAATCGACGCTAACCTTGCGCCTAACGAACGGGTCTTTTTGCGCCCCGCGCGTGCAGCTGCAGGGCAAATCCGCATGGTGATGGATGATCCTGCTGGCATTGCCGCTCAAAGTTATGTCAGCGCCAGCTCAATTAGCCATGGTGAGGGGGATGTGCGCGTACTGCAATCTGGGGCTCAGAAAGAATTCCAAGTTCGCATATCACCTGATGGGAGTCAGTTTGCGGTCACGGATACAGACGGGCAAGTACTGCTTGCACCACAAGCGTATCCGCCAACAGGGCCGATTAACGTCAATGGCACCTTGATTGAGATTAACGATAAAGCGGCGCCTGACGACATTCTTGCCATCAGTCTGATCCCAGCAGATGGCGACAACAGTAACCTGATCCGAATGCAAGAATTGCAAACGCAAAAGCTGATGGATAACGGACGTTCTACCTTGTTGGATGTGTATGAAGGGTTGAATACCGACCTTGGGGTACAAAAAGCGTCGTATGAACGACTGCAGGATGTCAGCTTGGTGGAGCATGATGCGGCCGAAGGACGCGTTGCTGAAATCGCCGGAGTCAATCTGGACGAAGAAGCCGCGAATATGATGAAGTTTCAACGTGCCTATATGGCGGCGTCGCGCATTATGACAGCGGCAAATGAGACGTTTGATTCACTGCTCAATGCGACACGATAAGGATAGCTATCATGATTAGCCGTATTGCCAGCTTTCATAACTACCAGTCAGTATCTAACGATATCATGCGCCAGAATATTAAGGTGCAAGATAATCAAGAACAAATGGCGACCGGTAAGCGAGTGATCACTGCGGGTGATGATCCTGTGTCGTCAATTTATATTCAGAATTTCCGCCAGCAAGACGAGCAAATTGATCAGTTCATTGACTCGATAACGTTAGCGAGAAACCGCCAAACGCGTGAAGAGATCGCGATTGATGAGTCTGAGCAATTGATGGACAGTGCGAAACGCAAAGTGATGGCGATGATCAACGGGTCGCTATCCGATGACGATCGCACCGCGCACCGTCAAGACTTGCAAGGTATGTTTGATAATTTTATGGACTTAGTGAATACCAAGGATGAATCAGGCAACTTCTTGTTCTCAGGGACCCAAACCAGTACGCAACCTTTTTATCGCGACAGTCAAGGCAATGTCCGTTATGCCGGTGATAGCTATTTTCGTACTGCGCAAGTTGCCCCCGCGGTAGAAGTGCCCACATCGGATCCGGGCGATAAAATGTTTATGGAAATTGATAACCCCTATGGGGATTATCAGCCCGAGTACGATTTGCAAGATGGCTCCTTGTTGCTGCTTGCTCGCGCAGAAAACAGCAATAATGCAGACAACGCCGCGTACGCAGTGACCTTTGATGTGAATGCCAGTGGTGATACAACCTATTCATTGACTCAAAACGGGACCGAAGTGAGCACTGGGCTCTACGATCCTCAAAATGGGATTGAGTGGAACACGCTTAAAATGACCTTTGAAGGTGAGATGAAGCCCGGCGATACCATTGCACTCGAGCGTCAAGACACCTTCACTATCTTTGATGCGTTTAAACATGGTGCCGCGTTGTCGTATGCTGACATCGATGATGCGTCTGCAACCGCAGAGCTGCATCAAGTCACCGATCAGTTTGCAGCGGCCTTCAAACACTTAAACAAGGCCCGTTCTGAGGTCGGGACACGTTTGACTACGCTAGATCGGCAAGAGAGCATGCACAAAGATTTCAAATTGGTGCTAAATCGCTCATTGGGCACGATGGAGGACTTGGACTATACCCAAGCCGCGATCGATATGAATGAAGACATGTTAGCCCTACAGGCATCGCAACAAGCGTTTGCGAAAACGAAAGACTTATCGCTGTTCAACTATATCTAATCCGCATCGTCAACGTGCGTTAACGGTGAGACGTTTCTATGAAAAGGGCAGTATTGACTGCCCTTTTGCTGTTAGTGGTATTGAGACAACGTCGGTTATCCGGTCAATAAATCGCGATACATGGCCTGTGCCATGGCGTCCAATAGCGGCTTTTTATCGTTCATTAAGGGTGGATAGCAGAACGCATACTCTTGATGGCCAGACATTGCGACCGCTTGCATCGGATCACTGTCTTTGTGGCCGGCAAAAAAGACATAACAAGGTGCCCCTACCGCAACAGCTGTCCGGTGAACAGCGGTACCGGCGGTAAACACGCCGTCAATAGATGCCATGACATTCGCACTCTCGACAAAATCATCCTTAAGATCCAAGCCTGGCAATGGCACAACCTCGACCCCAGTTTGTTTTTTAACTTTGGCCAGCTCTTTTGAGCAGTCGCCATACTGTAAGTTCACAAACTGAACTTTAGGGTGAAGGGAACGCATTTTTGTTAACCATTGCCCCAGTTCATCGGCAATCAAATAATGGATATTCCGTGTTGCTGCTGCCAAGCCACTTCGCCAGCAAACGCCAATAACCGGCCCTTGTGCTTTCAGTTCATTCAGCATCGATCGCCAAGGTGCCTCTTGAGTCGCCGACGCATGAATATAGGTTTGCTGATAAAGGTGGCGCTCGAAATGCTGATAACAAATCCCCGCCAGTGAGCCGCCCGCGACCCAGCTATTGATATCGGCTAACACGTGATCAGGAATATGGATATCTTGCCCGTCAGTACGTGAAATAGGCACGATCTCTGTGGTGGGAAAGGCGGCTTTGAGCACGGGCTCAAGACGAGGATCACAGCCAACGTAGACCTTTCGGGCACGTTCCACCACCATAGGCACATTATGAAAATAGGCGAGCTCATCCCCGACACCTTGTTCAGGCATAATGAGTACAGCATCGCTTTCGGGACGAGAAAGGTCCCAACGTGGTAACTCACCGTGATATTTTAGTCGACGCCCACATTCAATGCCAGCTTCGTTGGCCTCATAAAATGCGGGCCATGCCATCTGAGTGCGATAGACAAACGCTAAGTTAAAGCGCAGCGCGTGATCATCCGGGCTGTCAGCCAATAGCGATTCGAGACGCTTTTGCGCGCTATCAATGTTGCCTAAATACCAATCTAATTCGCCTAATTGCGCTTGCAAGGTATTCGCATGCTTACCCACGACGTATTGGCAGGCTTTTTCGTGAATCTGGTAGCAATGGGTCAGCTTTTCGTGGGTAAATTGGTGATGTTGTTTCAAATGCTCAAATGTGGCACGCGCCAGCGCATAATGTAACTCTCCGCGCTCAGGGTCTTCCCGCAAGCACTGCTTAGCAAGTTTACTGGCTTCTAACCAGTTTCGCTCATTAAGGTAAATCACCAATAATTGCCGGAGAAACGCAGGATCTTGGCTTTGTTTATACACGCTCAGGCAGCGTCGTCTCGCGTGGGCATAGTGGCCTAATCCCGATTCGGCTTTGATCAGAAGCAGTTGCCAAACTGGGTGAGCTTGCGCTTTATCACTGCCACGGAGTAACAACTGATGGGCTTTTCCGAAGGCTTCATCATCTAGCGCATACTGGGCCAGTGCCATCAGTGCCGGCGGGTAATCCGGCTCAAGCGTCAAGATCGTTTGATAGAGCTGTTCGCCTTGCTCCACATGTCCATCAGCCATGAAGTTCGCTGCTAATGTCATGGTTTTCTCAATTTCTTCGGCGAGCCCTTGATTTTTGAGTTGGTGTAACTCGTCACGCAATGCGTGAGTACGACGGCTTTCACCTTTATGGCCGAGTTTTTCAGTCAGTTGGGCACGTAGGTTTAGAATGTCAGGGTTGGTTGGCGCGGCAACAAATAGACGCTCGACGATCTCCATCGCTGCCGTGTTCTTTCCTTGTTGAACCAGCAGCTGCGCTTTATCAAACAGTAATGATAAATCGTCGGGAGTGAGTGCCAGTGCATGGTTGATATGCGCCATCGCCTGCTCGAGATTGCCTTCCTCCGCATCTAATACGGCGAGGACTTGCCGCACTTGTGCCGCATCGGGCGCATGAGACAAAATTTGCTCGAACACGTCGCGGGCGTCCGCTTTATTTCCTTCCTGATAAAGGTTTATGCCGAGTTTAAATGCCTCATCCAACGTCATATTGGTATGGCCATCGTTATCTTGGGTCATAGATTGCGTCGTCCTATTCTAGCTGTGGTGAGCACGGCCGTTGGCGCTGCCTGTCAAGGCAATGGCGCTGTATGGCAAGACAAGATTGATGCAAAAAATGTTCCTTTGATCTGTGGGTTAGCGTGTTTGGCAACTTACTTGCAAGGCAACAAGGAAAAGAAAGTTGGATAGGCATTGCCGCTCGTTTGCCGCTTTCGCCTCATTTTATGGTTTAGGCGTTGCCTCTTAAGACGATTGGTTRGGCAACAAAAGCCCATAAACCATTGATTAAAAAATATTTTATAAAGTTGGCACACATATTGTATTAAATTTATCAAGCGGCCAGTTTTTGAACGGGCTGATCTTGAAACTGATTAACAAGCTGTTCCCGCAGCACCGCAAACAAACAGTGCAACACGTCGCGGGTAGGCTGTTTCGCAAAGCAAGCGAAAGTCAAAGGAGAGCAAAATGGGTGTAACAGTTAACACCAACGTGTCTGCGATGACTGCGCAGCGTTACCTGAATAAAGCGACTGATGAGTTGAATAATTCAATGGAGCGTCTGTCGTCAGGTAGCCGAATCAACAGTGCTAAAGACGACGCGGCGGGTTTGCAGATTTCTAACCGTTTGGTTGCTCAGACGCGTGGTCTGGATGTGGCAATGCGAAACGCCAACGATGGTATTTCGATTGCGCAGACCGCTGAAGGCGCCATGCAAGAATCCACTAACATCTTGCAACGTATGCGAGATCTCTCATTGCAGTCAGCGAATGGCGCGAACGGTAAATCCGAGCGCATCGCGATTCAAGAAGAGGTTGCAGCTTTGCAGGATGAGCTAAACCGTATTGCAGAAACCACGGCATTCGGTGGGCGACGCCTACTCAACGGCTCTTTCGGGGATGCGTCTTTCCAAATCGGTGCTGATGCCGGTGAGGCGATCATCATGGGTTTAACCAGCATTCGCGCGGATGATTTCCGCATGGGTGGGGTTGAATTCGTTGGCACGGAGTCAAAATCGGCTGACTGGCAAGTTGACCCGACCGCATCAACACTGCAGCTGCAATTTACGACCAAAGACGGTGAAAATGTCAGCTTAACGATCGGTGCTAAGCCAGGTGATGATGTTGAAGAATTGGCCAGTTACATCAATGGTCAATCCGATGAAATGCTCACCGCGTCTGTCGATGAAGAGGGGCAATTGCAAATCTTTATCGAAGAGCCCAAAGTCGAAGGCACAGTTACCTTCGGAGGTGGACTTGCGACATCGTTAGGACTAGTTTCCGGTAACGGTGACTTGATCACGACCAAAGACATCGACGTATCGGATGTGGGCGGTGCACAAATGGCCGTTGGTGTGATTGACTCCGCGATGCGTTATATCGACAGTCAGCGTGCTGACCTAGGTGCGAAGCAAAACCGTTTGAGCCACACCATCAGCAACTTGTCGAACATTCAGGAGAATGTGTCTGCGTCCAATAGCCGGATTCGCGATACTGACTTCGCGCGCGAAACCACGGCCATGACGAAAGGGCAGATCCTCCAGCAAGCGGGTACGTCGATGTTGGCTCAGGCCAAACAGATGCCTCAAGCTGCACTGAACTTGCTTCAGTAACACTGACAAATCAAGCAACTAAAAAGCGGCAAGTGATTGCCGCTTTTTTTATGTCATTTTTTTCGCGAATCACGCTAAAGATATTTCTCCTGTGGACGTTAACTTCCATAGCACCATGAAGCGACGGTGTTTTAGCCATCGTCAGCACGCAAAAAATACTAAAGCTTTTTGACTGTGCGCCGCTAAATGGGTTGTGAAAGATTTTCGAACTGGTTTTCCCTGGTCAGCTGGGCGAAGCCGGACCTAGAACCAAAGGAGAATAGTTATGGCTATTACAGTTAACACTAACGTCCCTGCAATGACTGCTCAGCGTTACTTGAATAACTCAACCGACGCGCTGAACAACTCAATGGAACGTTTGTCATCCGGTTATCGTATCAACAGCGCCAAGGATGACGCAGCGGGTCTGCAAATTTCTAACCGCTTGATGTCTCAAAGCAGTGGTCTGGATGTTGCCGTACGTAATGCCAACGACGGTATCTCTATGGCGCAAACCGCCGAAGGGGCGATGGAAGAGTCAAGCAACATCTTGCAACGTATGCGTGACCTATCTTTGCAGTCCGCTAACGGCGCAAACGGCGACTCTGAGCGTGCAGCTATCCAAGAAGAAGTGGTGGCCTTGCAAGACGAATTAAACCGTATTGCAGAAACCACATCATTCGGTGGTGCGAAACTACTGAACGGCACATTCGGTACGCGTTCATTCCAGGTGGGTGCGGATGCTGGTGAAGCCGTGATGATGGAATTTAAAAACATCCGTGCTGACCATGCTGAAATGGGTGGTGCTAGCTTTACCGCAGCAAACGCAAAATCAGCAGGTTGGACAGCAACAGACGGTGCAACCTTAGCCATTACTATCACGGATGCGGATGGTGCAACGACCTCTATCAACGTGACCGCAAAAGGCGGTGATGACATTGAAGAAATTGCTACCTATATTAATGGTCAGTCGCAAGACAAACTGAGTGCTTCAGTGACTGAAGACGGTGAGCTTCAAATCGTTACTGCATCGGGGTCTGATGCTACCTTTACAGGCGCATTGGCAACCTCACTGGCAATGGGGACCAAGGTGGATGAAACCATCAAAGATGTGGATGTTTCTACTATCGGTGGTGCACAGAAAGCAGTGGGTCTTATCGATAACGCGATGCAGTTTATCGACTCACACCGTGCTGAGCTGGGTGCGAAACAGAACCGTCTGAGCCACACGATTGCGAACTTGGACAACGTGAACGAGAACGTGACTGCCTCTAACAGCCGAATCCGCGATGTGGACTTCGCTAAAGAGACCACTGAGTTCACTAAGTCTCAGATTCTACAGCAATCTGGTACGTCGATTCTGGCACAGGCCAAGCAGGCGCCGTCAGCGGCACTGAGCCTGTTGGGTTAATCACGCTTTATAACCCAGTAGCGGCGGATACTCCGCCGCTACGCTAACAGGAGGTGAATCGTAATGGACATTTCATCCGTTTCAACTTCATCCCTGCCTCATACCGGCTCTTCCGACGGCACAAAGATTGCAAGAGAAGAGAGAGTAGGAAAAACTCGGCCTGATCAGGTTAGCGTGAGCCAAAACCAGCAGGCCGTTCGTCGAGAAACGCGTGAGTCTATGCAGCAGCGACGCGTTGAACAAGCGGAGCGTCTTAACGAAACCCGCGAAATGCAACGTGAGCAGCTGGAGAAGTTGGTCGAACGTCTCGATGAGTTTATGTCCTCTTTTAACAAAGGCCTAGCATTCCGGCTTGATGAGGATACGGGCAGAAGTATCATCACTGTTTATGAAA
>NZ_MUFL01000010.1:0-59460 GCF_001995355.1 Salinivibrio sp. PR919
GTGTATTTAATTATTCTTAAGTCACATAAGAAAGCCTAATAGTGAATATGGGCTTGCTGGGCGTACGATAAAACTAACAGTCTGTGCCTGTAAGGGACGGATGGGGACGAGCTAGCAAACTAATAAGGAAGATTATGACAGGGACGCCACCACTTTCAGGTCAACAGGCTGCGCTGCTTCAAAGCCTCAAAGCGCACGGTATTTCAGTAAAAATATACCGCCATCAGCCTGTCTATACGTGTGAACAAGCAGACGCGCTCGGTTTGCATACTGATGCAAACCCGACCAAGAACTTACTGTTGAAAGACAGAAAGGGTAAACAGTTTTTCTTGGTGGTGTTACCGGGCAAAGCCACCGTTAATTTAGCCGGATTGAGTGAAGCCTTGGGCACGTCTCGCTTATCGTTTGCCTCGTCGCAGCAACTCGACACCTATTTGCAAGCGCAATCAGGTGCCGTATCGGTATTTGATGTGATGAATGATCCTGAGCATCGCGTGAGTTTGGTGATCGCGAATGCGATATGGCAAGTCCAAGCGGTGGAATGCCAGCCTTTTTGTCATGATCAAACTTGGGTCATAGCCACGCAAGATCTCGCCCGCTGGTTACGCGCTATAGGCCGAGATTATCAAACAGTGGATCATCAATAAGCTGATGAAAATTAGCGTCTTTGTAACATGATCTATACAAGTCTGGCTAAGAAATGTGCAATCAGTTGCGTACAGGTGAAAACAAATAGAAATGAGACTGGTTATCGTTTATTTTTCGGTGTGTTCAAATAATCGTTAGCTACAGGAAGTCTCATGTTGAAAAAACACCCTCTTGCCGTTTTTGTGGCTGTCGCGCTGTCACCCCTATCCAGTGCAGCTGCAACTAACTCGACAGAACCGGTTGATGAAGTCTATGTGGTTGAAGGCCATCAGGCTCGTTTCAACGCCAATAGCAATGAAACAGCAATGCGCATGGATGTTAGCCAACTAGAAACAGCGGGCCAAGTGGCTGTGATGGATCAAACGCTGATTCAAGAGCAAAACGCCACGACACTAGGAGATGTGTTGGTAAATGACGCCAGCATTGGTGTAGGTGGTACGGACCGCAATCGTGAGATTTTCATGCTACGTGGTTTTGAACTTGATACTGGAACAGGCTACCTGCGTAATGGCCAGCAGCAATGGTCTTATTATCGTCATCCTGTTGAGCTGATGGAACGCGTTGAGGTATTAAAAGGACCAGCAGGTTTGCTCTATGGCAAGTCCGCACCGGGTGGTTTGGTAAATATGGTCACCAAACGTCCAACCGCAGCGTTCCAAGCGTCAATCAGCCAGAAAGTCGGTACTAACGATTATCAACACACCGTCGCCGATGCATCGGGTTCTCTCAACGAGAGCGGCACCTTACGTGGTCGGGTGGTGCTATCGAAGCAAAGCGAGGGCTCATTACGTCGCTATTTAGATGGCAGTGAACCTGAGCTCGATCGTCAAATTGCAGGCTTGATGCTAGATTATGACATCACGCCCGATACCCAGCTTTCTCTTCATTATGATCGTGTGATTGATGACAGCAGCAGCGATAACGGCGCCAACATTATCAATGGTAAACCGCAACTGGGTAGCCAATTTATCTGGGAAGCACCTTGGTCGTTCATGGACATTGATGTCGAGAACTACGGAGTCGATATTGTCAGCCAATTAACGCCGGATTGGAAAGTCAAAGCAGGCTACAATCGCCAAGACTATAAACGTCATTACCATGAAGGATTTGGACAGCGTGAAACCTATGACGCCAATACCCAATCGTTCAAATACTTTGCCATGGACCGTCACGACAATTGGGTACTGGATACGGCTTATATTGATGTCACCGGTGCATTTCAGTTCGGGAATATCGATCACCAAGTGCTGATTGGTTCCAATGCGCTGCGTAATGACTATGTCGGTCAGCGTGTGATGGAGAAAAACCAAACCGCCGTGATTGGTGGTGCGTATCCGGAGCCGGACATCCATTATGGCACAGCAACTCCGCGTGATCCTGATCCTACTGATTCCATTGGTTTTTATGCGCAAGACTTAATGACATTGAATCCACAATGGCAGCTGCTTGCAGGGCTTCGCTACGATCGCGAGGATAACGAGACGGACACGTATTATAACGTGTTGCCTAAAGCCGCGGTAATGTATCATCCGTCACCGGAACAAACCCTGTACGTCACTTATTCCGAGAGCTTTGAACCGAAAAACCCGGTGGATAGTGATACCGATATCAATGACGGCATGGCGCTGGATCCGGTAAAAGGTAAGTTATACGAGCTCGGTTACAAGCAAGCGTTACTGAACGACCAAGCGTTATTCAGTGCCGCCTTGTTCCAAATTGAACAAGAAAATAAAGTGGTCAAAGAGGCAATAACCGGACAAGGCAGTCTCACTTCACGCACCACACAATTAGGTAAACAAACGCATAAAGGGGTTGAGGTCAGCCTTGCCGGTCAAGTGACTGACAGTTGGTCAGTGCATAGCTCAGCGACGTATTTAGATGCGCGCATCGAAGACCCATTCAACCCGGCGAACGATGGCAAACAGCCTGCTGACACACCAGAGTGGGGCGCCAGCATTTGGTCACGCTATGATGTCGATAACCAAACCTATGTGAACGTAGGTGCGCGTTATGTCGGTGACCGTTATGGCGATATGAAAAACACTTATCATAAGCCAGGTTACACCACGGTGAATGCAGGTGTGGGCCATACTATCAAAGCCGGTGAACAAACGGACTTGAAACTGAGTGTGAATGTTGAAAACCTCTTCAACGAAAGCTATCTCGCCGGTGGTGTACAAAATAAAACCACGTTGGGCGAAGAGCGCAAAGTTGTGCTTGGCGCGTCATTACACTTCTAACTTCACGTATCATTAATTACCGAGGCTCAGCATTGCTGGGCCTTTTTGTGTTCTCGCCACCATATCGACTTAAGTTGTATAGCGTAAGCTTGATGACATGCTAGGTTGATCTAGTTATCTAGACAAAGTCAGCAAGGAGCGCGTTATGTCAGCCAGTAACATCTATGAACTTGGCTTGGACAAAAGTCCAGCCAATTATCAAACACTGAGCCCACTCTCTTTCCTCGAGCGAGCCGCTAGCGTCTATCCAGATTATCCGGCTAGCGTTCATGGTCATTTATGTTGGAGTTGGCAGCAAGTGGATCAGCGTTGTCGCCAATTTGCCTCGGCATTAAGCCAGGCCGGCATCGGACTGGGTGATACGGTATCGGTGATGGCCCCCAATCTTCCCGAAGTCTTTGAGTTGCATTTTAGCGTGCCGATGACAGGTGCCGTACTCAATACTATTAACACTCGGCTAGAAGCGGAAACCGTCGCGTTTATTCTTGAACACGCGGAAAGCAAAGTTTTTATCGTCGACAAGGAGATGACAGCAGTCGCAAAGCGGGCATTAAAAATGATCAAACACCGTCCACTGGTGATTGCGATTGATGATCCGCTCTATCCACATGGCGAATGTATCAGTGAAATTACGTACGAGACTTTTTTAGCACAAGGCGATTGTGATTATCAGTACGCATTGCCAGACGATGAATGGCAAGCTATTTCACTCAATTACACCTCAGGCACAACCGGCAACCCAAAAGGGGTGGTCTATCATCATCGCGGTGCCCATCTGAATGCGGTGAGTAATGTGTTGTCTTGGAATATGGATGCGCACCCTGTGTATCTTTGGACGCTACCCATGTTCCATTGTAATGGTTGGTGTTTCCCATGGACGGTGGCTGCAACGGCGGGGGTAAGTGTCAGCCTACGGCATGTGCGGGCAGAGCCTATCTTTGATGCGATAAAAACCCATAAAGTGACCCATTTCTGTGGTGCGCCGATTGTGCTGAACATGATGAATAACGCAGATCCGGCGCTAAAAGCTGAGATTCACCATACGGTTAAAGCAATGACCGCAGGGGCGGCACCACCGGCTTCTGTGATTGAAGGGATGGAAGCGATGGGGATTGAAGTGACCCACGTTTATGGCCTCACTGAAACCTACGGCCCTTGTGTGGTGTGTGACTGGCAACACCACTGGGATCAACTCTCGCAACAAGAAAAAGCACGCATGAAAGCGCGCCAAGGTGTAAGGGCCCCAATGCAAGGTGGACTGATGGTTGCCGATCCGGTGACGTTTAAACCAGTGGCAAAAGATGGCGGCACGTTGGGTGAGATTTTTGTTCGCGGTAACATCGTCATGAAAGGCTACCTAAAGAATCCGAGCGCGACGGAAGATGCCATGAGTAACGGCTGGTTTCGCACTGGCGACTTAGCGGTATGGCATGCCGATAATTACATCGAAATCAAGGACAGACTTAAAGACATTATCATTAGTGGCGGGGAGAACATTTCCAGTATCGAAGTGGAAGACGTCCTGTACCGACACCCTGATATTGAAGAAGTGGCGGTGATTGCGATGCCCGATGAAAAGTGGGGTGAGGTCCCCTGTGCGTTTGTCAAAACGACCGAAGCATCAGCCGTAACTGAAGCAGACATTATTGCTTTTTGTCGAGAACAAATGGCGCACTTCAAGGCACCGAAAAAGGTGATCTTTACCGCGCTCCCGAAAACCTCGACGGGCAAAGTGCAAAAGTATGTACTTCGTCGTAAAGTCACTGAAAAGTCAGTGTAAATAACGAAGCGGTGGCGAGAAGACGCCACCGCCAGCTAACCGCTACAGCAGGGCGAGAATCGCCTCGGCACTGGAGACGTCAAAGCTTTTTGGCGCTTCAACGTTCAAATGCGTGACGATGCCATTGTCAATCACCATCGCATAACGCTGCGAGCGAATGCCCCCAAACTTACCTGAGTCCATTTCCAAGCCTAGTGCTTTGGTAAAGCTGCCATCACCGTCAGCCAGCATATGAATCTGATTGGCGTTTTGTGCTTCGCCCCACGCCTGCATCACAAAGGCATCGTTGACGGAGACGCAAGCAATCATATCGACGCCTTTTGCTTTAATCTCATCCGCTTTCACCACAAAGCCCGGTAAGTGTGACTCTGAACAGGTCGGGGTAAAGGCACCCGGCACCGCGAACAGCACAACCTTCTTGTTGGCGAAAAGGGCAGGGATATCGTGGGTTTGCATTCCTTCAGCAGTGAGTTCGCTGAGTGTGGATGTCGGTAAAGGTTGTCCTTGCTCAATCATGGTGGCTCCTTTGTCATTGTGTTATTGAACGTTGTACTCCTACCGTCGAGTTTACGCTTATTCACGCTTTGAAAATACCGCGTTTTGATGGGGTTTTAGTCTAACTCTGCGTCGATTTTGCTCAATCTCGGCATACTGGTCTTACCAATTAATAACAACTTTTACTTTGTGATCTAGGCCCTATAATCCTCAGCCTTGTCATTGATCGAGATAATTCAATCGTTTGACATACTGTTTACATACAAATAACATCCAAGTCTAAGACTAAACAAGAGACCTCGGAGGTCCGACTAGTGAACAAGAAGCAGCTCTCAACGATAGCGGTTGGCATTATCGCCGCGACTCAAGCTCATGGGGCAGGGTTTCAGGTCGCTGAACATTCAGCAACTGGCCTTGGACGTGCTTATTCTGGCGAAGCCGCCATTGCTGATAACGCATCCACTCTCGCCCGAAACCCGGCCAATATGATGTTATTAGAAAAACGCCAAGTTTCCGGTGCCATTCATATTGTTGATCCCCATATTCGAATCAAAGATAAAACCAATAACGAAGAAGCCAAAGACGTTGCGCCGGTCAAAGCCGTGCCCGCGTTTTACTATGTGTCGCCACAAACCGATAAATGGGCATGGGGTATCGGCTTATATACCACTTATGGTGTTGCAACAGATTATCCGGATGACCTTCAAATAGGTGATATTGCCGGTCATACGGATTTATTGACCACAAACCTAAACCCTGCACTTGCTTATCAAGTGAACGACAATTGGAGTGTCGGCGCAGGATTAAGCTTGGTATATGCCAAAGCAGAACTCACCCGATATAAAGGCGCATTAGCCGCTGCGCTGGGTGGAGATAAGCGAGATAACTTACTGTCGTTAAAAGGTGATGCAGTTGGTTATGGTTTTAATGTGGGCACCACCTATCACTTTAATGATGATCATCGCATTGGATTTGGCTACCGCTCTGAAGTGGCACTCGAATTTGAAGACGGTGATCTCAATACTTTTGACACAGGGATCTCTTCACCGTCGAAGGGGAAGGGTGATCTAGAGCTCGACCTACCGGAAATTTATGAAGTATCAGGGTTTCATCAGTTAACCGATGACTTTGCCATGCATTACAGCTGGAAACGGACAGGCTGGCGTTCATTTAAAGAGCTAAAAGCAACGTCTAGCCAGTGTAATGATGGCACAGCGAACCAGTGCTTTTATAAAGACGAACAATATAAAGATAACGTACGCCTTTCACTCGGCGGTACCTATCAGTTTAATGATGCGTGGACGGGGCGCGCAGGGATCGCCTTTGATGAAAAAGCGGGTAAAGCGACCCTGAGTATTCCTGATTCGGACCGTTATTGGTATTCGACTGGCTTTACCTACCAATACAATGCAGATCTAACCATTGATGCGGCGATTACCTGGATTAGAAGCCGTGATGGAAACTTTACAGAGACGAGTAAAGGTAGCGGCCCTGTAGATATTTCATCGAAAGGCGATGCGTATTTAAGCGCAGTGCAACTCAATTATACCTTTTAAAATGGGAGCCCGTTCATGTTAAAGCATTCTTTTTCGTTATCGATAGTGGCTGCTGCGCTTTTATTGGCAGGCTGTGGGGATGATAAGACCAGCTCGACCAATCCTGACTTTAATGCTGAGGTCCAAGCCCTACTTGATCGTGACACCAAGATCGATTTTACCTTACAGGGGAAAAATCAATCTGTCCCGGTGCCCACCTTTTTATTAATGAACCCAAACGACGGCACTTTAAATTTACCCACTGATGGAGATAATACACTAAGCAATCCGCGTGCGGCGATGAATACCATGGATGGTTGGTCGACTACCATGCCGTTGGTGTTCGACTTTAAAGGCGCGGGGTTGGCCGATGGCCCTGTCTCTGGCGGTGTTTATCTGGTGAAGCTAACTGAATCGCTGACTGGGGAGAATCCGCGGCCAGAAAAGGTGCTAACGCTCGGTAGCGATTTCAATGCTATCACCAGTGCGGCGACAGACACACTGACGATATTACCCACTAGCGACTTAGCACCGAGCAGTGAATACATTGTGGTGATTACCGATGAGATGAGGGATATCAATGGCAATCCCGTCGGTACGTCAACGAGCTATGCATCGCTTAAGTCGACCAATAAAGATTATACCGATACTGCGTTAGAAAAACCGGCAACGGTTATTAAAGGTGTTGAACAGCTGGCGCAGGCCGCGGGGGCTAATTCACCCATCGTCTACTCCACCTGGTTCTCCACCCAATCGGTAGGTGACAGCTTAACTACACCAAGCTAGCGACGGCAAATGGCTTAACTGCAGGGAACCTTGCTGCTGTGTGGAAAGCGGGCGCCAACCCCAATAATGCTGATTTATCGGATGCCTACACCATCGATATTACCGGCACTCAGGATTACGATACGGCATTGGACGCCGATGCCCAGTTTACCAAGTACTTCGATCCCAATGATGCCGATAATATTAAGGCGACGCTTAAAGCAGCGTTTAACGGCGTCAATGTTAATGTGAGCAAAGGCACCATCAAGCTACCTTACTATTTGGAAACGGATAGCAACTGGAATAGCCAACCGTTTGAGTCTGCCACCCCTAGCTTGGCGAAGGTGTTGAATGCCCTGCAAGACCCTGAGCAAAAAGCGACCATTGCCGCGCAGTTGACTGAGGCGGGTGTCGATGTTGCTGTGTTAACCGGTAACGATAAATCACAGATCGTCAACGAGCTTTTCAAGTTGGCTGGTGTGACGCTAACCAAAGCCGACGGCAGTCAATTAGACCCTGAGCGGATTATTACCCGCTACAGCCCAGTGCCGCAGATTAAATCGGTGCAAGAGGTGCCCTTCTTGCTGTTTACACCAGCAACCGTTGATAGCAATACCCAACTCACGGTTTATCAGCACGGCATTACCTCGGCAAAAGAAAATGCGTACTTCTTTGCGCCTAACTTTGCCAATGCCAATCAAGCCATTATGGCGATTGATTTGCCGCTTCATGGCGAGCGTAGCTTAGATGCGAAGCGCTCTGCCAACGTGGATGTGACAGCGTACCTGAACCTTAACAACTTGGCCGTGGCGCGTGATAATGTACGTCAGAGTGCGCTGGATCTAATGGGTGTGCGTGCAGCGTTACATAACGATGAATCGAACCTCACAAATACAGTATTAGATCTAAACATTCGGAATTCACGCCTACTAGGTCATTCACTGGGCGGTATTGTTGGTACCACTGCGTTTGCGGCGGCAAACCGTGACAATGCGGCGGGCACATACTATGGTTTCTCTGCGCTAAGCGTGGCGAATTCTGGGGGGCAGATTGCTAACTTGCTTCTCGGGTCAGACAAGTTTGGTCCTTTGATTAAGCACAGCGTTGCTTTTAAAGGCAGTGCCGCCTATCAGACCTTTGCCGGTGACAATTGCACGCTCGATAATAGCGCAGAAAATAATGTGAGCTGTTACGAGACATTCGAGTCAACCGGCTCAGCAAGTGCGAAAGCCGAGGTTCAGGGTGTGATTCAGCAATTTAATTATGCCGCACAGACGCTACTCGATACCGTCGATCCCTATACAAATGCAAGCTATATTGATGGCAGCACCACGCCGATTTATATGCAACAAGTCGATGGGGATGACACGGTACCGAACAACGTCGCCTACACGGTTCCGGGCATCGTTGATAATTTCGCTGGTTCTGAGCCATTAGCGAGAAAGTTCCTTGATAAAGTGCCTAGCGAAGCAGTGGATACGGGTTCGCCTGTGCAGGCAGGGAGTAGTTCTTTTGTCACCTTTAAAGGGGAAAACGCGAGCCATAGCACCTTTATCTTCCCGCAATCGGAGGCAGTTGCTGAGCAAGCCGTGCACGCTGAAATGATCCGTCAAGCGGTTGAGTTTGGCGCTGCGGGTGCACTCAATCCGGGGAACATTGATGGCTCAGTAGTAAATTAAGTGACCGTAACGAAATAGCAGTATCCTTTATAAGCGGCTTCGGCCGCTTTTTTCTTATTATCATGACATGATGTTGTATTGACTAACGCCATGATTAAATAGCCACACCGTTCGTCACTATTTCTTTGCCTTGGTTTCACGTAAACTATTCTCAATTCCACCGTATTGAATCGAATGATGCTTATGTCTTCTTTACACGCTTTTCCCAATGTCCATCAGGCTTACCACGCGCATGTCTACTATGAGGCCGAGACCGAAGCGCAGGCGGATATTATCTATCAGGCTGCCGCTGCATCGTCACTGCCCATCGACCTTGGCCGCTTTCATCGCAAATGCGTTGGCCCACACCCAAGATGGAGCTTCCAAATCGCCTTTGATAAGGCTGCGTTTGACGAGGTGATGGCATGGCTTGAGGTGCATCGCGGTGATTTAACCGTGTTTTTGCATGGCGTGACGGGCGATGACTACATTGACCATACGGCTCACGTGGGTTGGATGGGTCCGTCTGTTGAACTCAATTTGGCCATGTTTAAGCCCAAGCAATGAATGCGTTTCTTGAATATCCAGCACTGCTGATTTGGCATGGCGATGACGAACTATCTTACGCGTCAGACTCGGCGTCGCTTGAGGCGCTGAGTGACAGCGTGATCACTGAAGACGATCGGCTGGTGGATAGCCAAGGCATTTGCTGGTTGAGCCAAGACGGGGGGCAGCACTGGCAGCCAAGTGGGCAAGTCATGCCACTTGAGCAGCTCGTGGCGCGTGTCCAAGCGCACTATGCGCAATTGGGTCAATGCTGTGTGGGAAAAATCCAGTTTAAAGATAGGGCCGCCGCCATCAAGAGTGTGGCGACGGCCCCTGAGAATTAACGGCTGTCAGCAATCCGACGTGACACTTTTAACGAAAAGTGCGGACGAATACGCTTGATGTTCAAGCGCTGCTTGTTACGCAATCGAATGTGGCAGAGCTCAAGTATCAAACCAAATGCCATCGCAACGTACACGTAGCCTTTGTTGATATGGATGCCAGCACCTTCGGCCATCAGCAGCACGCCGAGTAGCACTAAGAACAGCAAGGCCAAGGTTTTAAACCCAGGATAACGGCTGACCAGATTATTTACGGGTTCGGCCGCGATCATCATAATGATGGCGGCGGTAATAATGGCGGCGACCATCACGGGCACATCTTGGGTGAGACCGACCGCAGTGATCACTGAGTCCATCGAGAACACCGCATCTACCGCAACGATCTGCAGCAAAATCACTGCCATACCGGTGCGTACTTGTGTCGAGTGGCTCACGGGTTCGCCATGACCCAGCCATACCCACAGCTCTTTGGCACTTTTTAGCAGCAAAAAGCCACCGCCAAACAGCATGATAAGGTCTTTACCGGTAACCGGTTCCGTACCAATCGTAAACAGTGGCGCAGTCAACGACATGACCCAAGCGATGGATAGCAACAAGCCAATCCGGCTGATCACGGCAAGACCAATACCCAAGGTACGCGCGAAGCGGCGTTTCTCTTTGGGGAGACGCTCACACAATACGGAGATAAAGACTAAGTTATCGACACCCAACACCACTTCAAGGGTCAGAAGGGTAAAAAAGACCACCCAGGTTTGGGGTTCCATAAAGAGTGTTAACATACGATTACCTCCTCGTTAAAGGAAGCGGGGGAGGGCATAACACGACATCGGTCGCTGTCCATGGATTGTGATTACCTCTGTGACTAAAGAGCGCTTATATAAGCACCACTTTGGCGCCTTGGCAAGCAGAAAAACAGCGAGTTGACCAAAAATTGACAAAGCATGTAAACGATCAAACCTGTTGCTGAGTAAGACTCATCATGTTGGATTTAAAGAGGGAATAACAATGAAAAGAGGCTGGATGATTGGGTTATTGTCCTTAATGTTAACTGGGTGTTTAGGCATGCCGAAACAAGTCACTCCCGTCAACGACTTTGAGCTTAACCGCTATTTAGGCACTTGGTATGAGGTCGCGCGACTGGATCACTCTTTTGAGCGGGGTTTATCGGATGTCACCGCAACATACAGCTTACGTGAAGACGGCGGCGTCAAAGTGATTAATCGTGGCTACAGCCGTGAAGAGGGTCAATGGCAAGAGGCAGAAGGCAAGGCGTACTTCGTTGAAAACGATAAGACGGGGTACCTAAAGGTATCCTTCTTTGGTCCTTTCTATGGCTCCTATGTGGTGTTTGATTTGGATGATGATTACCAATATGCCTTTATTTCGGGTCCTGACCACGATTACCTATGGCTGTTATCGCGCACGCCAACTGTCTCGGAGTCCGTGAAAGAGCAGTTTATTGCAGCGGCGAAACAGCGAGGCTTTGCCACCGAAGAGCTGATTTTTGTCGAGCACAGCCGCACGGATCCCAAACACAAGAAAACCCAGCAGTAGAAGAGAAGCATCATGCGAAAAACAGACAAGAAGTATGACAAAGCTATTCGAGAAGCACTGACTGACGTCTGTGAGTTGACAATGGAAAAGGTCGAGGGGTTTGAATGGCTCACGCATGAGGTGAATTATCAACGCTTTCCACAAAGCTTAACCGTGCGGCTGATGTTTAAAGACAGGCAAACGCTATCTAGCTTTGAGCAAAGTGATGGCTACCAGCGCGCACTGGATGATATGCAATCTCGTCTTGCAGCTGCAGGGGTCACACTGAAAAACATTACGCGCCATGTCCAGTTAGGCACTCTGTAAGGCTGTGATTATTCGCACACTTACCGGTTGGCTGACACGCTACAGTGTGATATCGAAGCGAGGTAATGCCCCTACCGATTAAGCGAAGGAGCAACGGTATGGAAGCACGAATTAGTATCATCACATTGGGGGTTGCAGATCTCTCTCACTCTTATGATTTCTATCGCCAGTTGGGATTTCCCACGCATAGTCATCCCGAAGAGGGGATTGTGTTTTTTAGTACGGCAGGCACACGCTTGGCGCTGTACCCCATTGATGCCTTGGCTGATGACATTAAACTTGGCACAGCTGTGGCGGAGACGGGTTTTGGTGGCATTACGTTGGCCCATAACACGCGGTCCAAAGAGGAAGTGGATGAGGTGTTGGCGTTGGCAGAGCGATGTGGCGGTCGTATTGTTAAACCCGCACAAGACGTTTTTTGGGGAGGCTACAGCGGCTACTTTGCCGATCCGGATAACTACCTTTGGGAAGTCGCTTATGGCGATTGTTGGCAGTTTGATGATAACGGCAGCCTTGTCTTGGACGAGTGACAGTCATAAAGGTGAACGCGTCGTCTACTTACATGATGACTTTCGATAATGACATGGAGAGCGCAACAAGCTATGGAAAGCAAAAACCATCAATCGGATACACATGTTGTTTTTAATCAACCAAAGCCGTTGGAAAATTATAATGCCTTCACTGCGGACCGTATTTTACAGTATTGGGTCGCGCAATTTGGCGGGCAATGGGGAAAAGACCGTTTAACCTCGTTTGGTGAACGTATTGGCGGCGACCTGTTAGAGGCGGGTATGGATGCTAATCAGTTTCTGCCCACTTTCCGGCCTGTTGACCGCTTTGGCTATCGCATTGATCAGGTTGATTATCATCCTGCGTATCATCAACTCATGGCACATGCTATCGAGTATGGCCATTGCGCCATGCCTTGGTGTGAAAAAGCCTCGGGGCGTCATGTGGTTCGTGCTGCCATGGCATTTCTTCACACCCATGCCGATCCGGGCTCTGGCTGTCCGCTCACCATGACATTTGCCAGCGTACCCGCATTACAAGCTCAAGCAGATATCGCAGAAAAATGGCTGCCTAAAATCGTGAGTGGTCGCTACGATGGACGTAACATTCCTTGGTTTGAGAAAGCGGGTGTCACTATCGGAATGGCAATGACCGAAAAGCAAGGAGGATCGGATGTGCGGGCTAATACAACCTATGCAACGCCTTGTGAAGCGCCCGGAGGAGGTAAACGTTATTCACTGGTGGGGCATAAATGGTTTTGTTCAGCACCCATGAGTGATGCCTTTCTTRTTCTCGCACAAACTGACCACGGTTTGTCCTGCTTCCTGGTTCCACGTTGGCGAGAAGACGGGAGTAAAAACCCGATTCACATTCAACGTTTAAAAGACAAACTAGGAAACCAATCAAATGCCAGTTCGGAAATTGAGTTTCGTGATGCGCAGGGGTGGCTGTTAGGTGAGCCAGGAAAGGGGATTAAAACCATTATTCAAATGGTGGCATTAACGCGCTATGACTGCATGATAGGCTCTAGCGCTCTTATGGCACAAGCCACCAAAGAAGCCATTTGGCATACTGCAGGTCGTGAGGTATTTGGTAAACCTTTGCACCATCAGCCACTAATGCAAAATGTTTTGGCTGATCTGGCCTTAGAGTCAGAAGCCGCGCTCGCGCTCTCCATGCGATTGGCTCGGGCGCTTGAACAACTGGATAACCCACATGAAGCCGCCTTGGTTAGGATTGGCACGGCTATTGGTAAATATTGGATTTGTAAGCGCGCGGTACAGCATACCTACGAAGCGATGGAGTGCTTGGGTGGGGTGGGTTATGTAAACGAAAATGTCGCCAGTCGGCTTTATCGTGAGGCCCCTGTTAACGCCATTTGGGAAGGATCGGGTAATGTGCAATGTTYGGATTTACTCCGAGTGCTGACTCGAGAGCCGGATACCTTATCGGTCTTCATTGCAGAATTACGCTGTGCGACAGGGGCGAATGACGCTTTTGATAGAGCGGTAGATCTTCTGGAACGACACCTAGGTAATGCTGAGATGTTAGCTTATCGTGCTCGCCAAGTGATAGAGAAAATGGCGATACTGTGGCAAGCTGCGACACTGTTGCGTTATGGAGAACCAGACATTGCCGAGTCCTTCGTGCAAGCGCGTGTCGAAACGTCAGAATATCATCAATATGGTACGCTCCCTTCGCACATTGATATGACCGCGATCATCTCTCGCGCGATGCCGCAGTCCAGCGGATAAGCAATAAGCCACTTAAAGGCGTCCCGAAAGACGCCTTTTTAGTCTCTAAAATCAGTGGTATTACGCGGCTGCTAGCGTTTGCGCTTGACGGTTTGCATGCCAGACCAAGCCAAAGCCAATAATGACCACCGCGCAGGTTGATAGCATGACGGTGGTGACGGCGATCAAGCCGGAGGCCGCAAACGCAGACACCACGGCGCTCGCCAAGAAGCAGATCATCATTTGCAAGAAGTTCAGCAGCCCCGCAGCGGTCGCGCTACAGGATTTGAAATCTTCCAATGCGCGATTGACGACCAGTGGGTAAATGGCGCCGTTCGCCGCCGCGAGGAAACAAAACGGACCTAAAATTGCCCAGATGTTGGTGACATCGGTACGCCAGCTGATCAAAAAGATAACCACGACACTGATGACAAACAGCTTAAGCAGCCAAGGCAAGATACTGTGATCTTTAAGCTTGTTGAGGGCATGACGACAGGCATAACCACCGACGACAAAAGCAATGGTTTGTGGAATATAGCTCAGACCAATATCCGCTTCGGTATAACCCATGGCGGACATCACGAACGGTGACCCTGTCAGATAGGCAAAAAATGCTGCGGAACAACCCGCGAAAATGAGCATATTWCCGRTGAAYTTTTTTGATTTAAAAACTTGYTGGTAGTCACYCTTAAGTTTATCAATAATTTTAGTRTCTTGTACTGGCTTAGCTAAGCTTTCTTTTTCACGTAGAGTAAGAGCAACGAAAACAAGTCCTAGTACAAATAAAACCACAAAAATACTGCGCCAATCAAAATGCTGGAGCAAGTAGGCACCTAATAATGGTGCTAGAGCTGGAGATAAGGCAACTAATGGCATGATAGTGGCGAACACTTTCTGACCCAGTTTACCCTCATAGCGATCAATGACCACCGCTTGCCAAATCACAATCGCGCTACATGCGCCCAATGCTTGAACAAGACGTGCACCGAGTAGCAGATAAATATTACTCGCAAAAAGGCATACGACAGTCGCGACAATATAAAGAAGCAAGCCGATCAATAGCGCAGGCTTACGGCCAACGCGGTCGGACAGCGGACCATAAACCAGTTGACCGCAAGCCATACCAAGCAAAAATATACTTAAGGTTAACCCAATATTTGCGGACGATGTAGCAAAATCGACTTGCATGGCTTCAAAAGCGGGCAGATACATATCAGTGGCTAAAAAGCCCAGCATACTTAACCCTGCTAGCCAGAACAGAGTGATAAACGGCACTTGTTTGTTCATTTTTTATCTCTTGATGCAAAGATTAGTGTAACAAGCAGTTTATGACTAACAATCTATGCTGTGAAACGCTATGATTTGAACATTGCTTTCAAAAAAATTGATTTGAATGTTTTCTTACCAAGATTTTCAAGTGATTGACGTGGTCGCACGGCGAGGAAGCTTTTCCGCGGCGGCCGACGAGTTGCACAAAGTGCCGAGTGCGGTGAGCTACACGGTGCGCCAGATTGAAGACAAACTGGCGGTTACCCTGTTTGAGCGGCTTCATCGTCAGGTTCGGTTGACGGCGGCGGGAGAGTTTTTTGTCTCTCAATCGCGTGAGATGATTAAGAACATGGAAACTATTCGCCAGCAAACACAACGTGTGGCCAATGGTTGGACACAAAGTGTCGCGTTAGCGCTGGACAACGTCGTGCGCGAAGATAGCGTCAATACGCTGGTGCGGGATTTCTACGATGCGTTTCCTGATGTCGAGCTGTTACTAACCATGGAAGTGTTTAACGGCGTATGGGATGCGTTGGCGGATGATAGAGCCGATATTGCGATTGGTGCCACGGCTGCCGTGCCAGTGAGCGGGGCGTTTCGCTATCGGGAAATGGGCACCCTGCGTTGGCGGTTTGTGGTGAGCCCCTCGCATCCACTCGTCCAGTGTGCCCAGCCACTGGCTAATGATCAGCTCGCGCCGTATCCAGCTATCTGTTTGGAAGACACCTCGCGCCGCTTACCGCGCCGTACCACTTGGCTATTGGATAATCAGCGCCGCCTCACGGTACCGAATTGGCACAGTGCCATGCAATGTTTTAAGGCAGGGTTAGGCATTGGTGTGATGCCTTCACACATGGCAGAAGATGCGATTGCGAGAGGAGAGCTGGTGGAGCTTGCGCTTGAAGAGCCGCTATTAAGTAGTCCGTGCTGCATTGCATGGCGCTCGGATAAAGAATCACCACCGGTGCGCTGGCTGCTAGATTACTTAGGCGATAAAGAGCAGCTGCAGCACCAGTGGCTATAAGCTAGGAGGAGGGCGTATCGAGCGTACGCAACGTTTGGTACCCCGCCCAGACTCGTGTTGCTGCGGTAATTAAACAGGCTGCGCCAAAGATGCCGGCAATCCACGCCATGTATGTTGGGAAAAGGCACATTAACACAAAACTCGCGATGGTCTCCGTTCCTTCGGTGATCCCGCCGATGTAATACATCGACTTATTGGCGTAAACCGGGTTATCAATCTGGTGTTTGCTGGCCATAATTGCAAACGCTAAAAAACTTGCGCCAGTCCCCATAAAGCAAAACAGCAAAAAACTGGCGGCGATGGCGTTATTGGCCGGATCGGCTAGGGCAAAGCCAAAAGGAATGGCCGCGTAGAAGATAAAATCGAGGGTAATATCTAAAAAGCCCCCCGCGTCCGTGAGCCCTTGCTCGCGGGCGAGCGCACCATCAAGGCCATCAAAAAGTCGGTTGATGATAATAAACACAAGCGCCAGCCAATACATTTGCAGCGCGAGAGCGGGCACGGCCAGCAAGCCAATCAAAAAGCCTGAGAGCGTGACGGTATCGGGTTTTAGCTCCCATTTTGTAAGCCGCACCGCTGCCTGCTTCAATGGCCAGCGGATCACCGTGATGGCGTAACGATCAAGCATTTTGCATCTCCTCTTGCGGTGCGGAGTCAGTCGGGCGAGCCGGCCAATTTAAACAGCGGCTCTGATCCGCAATATCCTCGGCATCATGCGTCACAATCAACGCAGGAATGTTTCGCTGCGCAATTTGCTCAAACACAAAGGCCCGAAAATCCCGTCGTAGCGGCTTATCCAGCTTACTAAAGGGTTCATCAAGCAAGATAGCATCGGGCGCGGCGAGTAATGCACGCAACACACTGATCCGCGCGCGCTGCCCGCCGGAGAGCTGGCTGGGGGCATAATCGGCAAACTCCGCTAAATTGACAGACCCTAATGTTGCGATAGCTTGATCACGTTTTTGTACTTTGTTCATCGAGGATGGCAACGCAAACGCCAAGTTTTGCCACACATTTAAATGTGGAAACAGTAAATCATCTTGAAACAGAATCCCGATACGGCGCTGCTCCGGCGGCAAGTGATCAAAGGGTTCACCATTTAAGGTTAGTTGGCCGCTGTAATGCATGGGCGGTTGAATGTGTCCTGCCAATACGCTCAGCAGGCTCGATTTTCCGCAGCCACTGGGACCCATTACGGTGAGTATTTCTCCCGGGGCGACCGAGAATGACAAATCACGCACCAAGCATTGATCAGGCGCGTTTATGGTGAGTTGGTTGACACACAGTGTCATGGTGTTCAGCTCCTGAGATAGTTGGTGTTGATGTAGGTAAAAGACGGCGTTCAGCCACGCGGCTCAGCACAGTGGCTAAGGCGAAAACAATGAGAGGAAGCATCGCTTGCATCAGCCCATACAGGCCACTGATACGGCGATCGAGGCCGCTCGATAAGCTAACCGCCTCTGTGGTCAGGGTATTAATGCGTCCCGCGCCCAGCAATTGTGTGGGTAGGTATTGTGCCAAACTGACACTCGCGCCGACCGCCCACGCCAAAATAATGGCGGGCAAAAGGAGTGGCAGTTTCACTCGCCACCATGCAAGCGTGGCGCTGACACCGAGGCTTCTGGCGGTTTGCATAAGACGCATATCAAATTGCTGCCACGGCCCATCGAGTGCGAGGTACACATAAGGAAACGCGAAAAAAATGTGAGCCCAAAGGGTTGCCGGCACGTGCCACTGGCCGGGAAGGCTATACACCGCCACCTGAATACCGAACAAGATAGAGAGTTGAGGAACCAATAATGGAATAGCGATGATCGCTCTCGGCACTGAGCGTTGCTGATTGACTGACCGTTCCAGACATCCGATGGCAAATAGCAAGGCGACACTGGCGCTGATCACCGCCAGAACAATACTGTTCCCCGCCAATGACCACACATAGCTAAGCTCTTGCTCCCAAAACCGTAAGCTATATCGGCTGGGTAGCCAATCGGGAAATGACCAGCGCAGCGCGAATGACCACATCAGCAACACAGGCATAATTGCAAGGGGAGTGATAAACACCGGCCACCAGAGTGATTTGCCGGGTAACCATGCGTGGCGGCGGCCCGTGTATTGCCAGCGATTGAGACATTGGCAACCAAGCCACGCCAAAAAGCGAAATAGCAATAAGGCTAAGCCACACAGAACAAATAACAGCAGGGCACCGGCTGATGCTCTGGGAAATAGTGCTAAATCCGGGTCATTAAACCACTGCCATACCAATACCGCATAGGTAGGCGGCGTATTCGGCCCAAGGATCATCGCCACATCAACCACTGACAGGCTGTAGGCGATGACGGCAAAAATCGGGAAACGCATTTTGGCCAGCCAAAGCGGAAGAATGACTTTTAACCAGGTTGYGGTGCGGTTATACCCGAGACTGGTTGATACCATCGTCAGTCTAGACACATCAATTTGACGCAGCACCGATAGACTCATCAATAGTAAAAACGGAGTTTCTTTTAGCGTCAGCGCCAAGGTGAGCCCAATAACATAAGGGTCTTGTACCAGCGCCCAAGTCACGGGTTGATCGCCGAGAAGGGGAGTTAACAGGCGAAATAGCCAACCCGACGGGGATAGCAGCAAAACCAGACCAATCGCAAACGCGACGTGTGGTAATGCCAGTAGCGCAGGCAAGCGTGCACTGATCTTTTGCCAAATAGGCGTGTGCCAAGTAGCCTGTAAAATCATAAAGCTAAGTGCCACCGCGAGCAGGCTACTGCCTAACCCCGAGATGAGCGTTAGCTGAATAGATTGTGATAGCCCCGGCCATGCCATGACAGCTTGCCAGCCGCTAAAGTTAGCCTCTGTCAGCCCTAGTGTGGGTAAGAATGCAAAGGCGGTCGCGAATAAGCCGCCCACCCCTGGCAACAAGGGTAGGCAGCACACCGTTAGGGTAATGGCAAACAGCAAACGTGCCATATCAACCTCTTTCTATTGGCCGTAGCGTTTCAGCCAAGCGCGCTCAAGCGCGGTTTGCCAGCTTGGGTGTGGCTCGGGTTGGGTGTTAAAGCGGCTAACTTCGGCGGTGTCAGGCAGCTTCACGACGGGTGGATCGCCCCATACTTGGGTATCGGCTTTGCGCAGCTGTGCCTTTTCGCTCATTAAGAAGTTGATGGCGACCATGGCACCGGCTTTGGCATTGGCGTTGTATGGAATCGCCATAAAGTGAATGTTAGACAGCGCGCCTTGGTCAAAGGCAAACGCACGCGCTGATGGGGCAAGTTTTCCAGAGGCCACCGCCGCTTTTGCTGCATTGGGGTTAAACGCTATCGCGACGAGAAGCTCACCATCGTCCAACAATTGGATAGTTTCAGCACTACCCGATGGGAACTGCGCGCCTTCGCGCCAAGAGACTTGGTGCAGTTGGTCGAGATAGCGCCACAATGGTGCGGTCACGGCGTCAAAATCCACCTCATCAACCGGCAAGTAAAGTGCCTCGCGGCTGTCCGTGAGCTCGAGTAACGCCGCTTTCAGAAAACTGGTGCCGTGAAACTCAGGGGGTTTGGGGTAACTAATACGGCCAGGGAATGCTTTAGCCAAACTTAACAGTTCGGCGAAAGAGCGAGGTGGGTTGGCCAAGGTTTTCTGATCATGGATAAACACCAGCTGTCCCACCCCCCAGGGTGCTTCGAGGCCGTCTGTAGGCTCCGTGAAGTCTTCTTCAACCGGTAAGCTTTTATCGACAATTTGCCAATTGGGGAGCGTGCTGACAAAAGGGCCGTACAGCAAATCATTTTCCTTCATCGATTTGAAGTTTTCGCCGTTAATCCAAACCATATCGACACTGCCGCCGCTATCCTTACCGGCGGTCTTTTCGGCAAGCAGGCGATTGACGGTTTCAGCGATATCCGCCACTTTGACATGTTTCAGGGTGACACCGTAATCGCGTTGTAACTCGCGGCTTGCCCAGCGCAGGTAAGCATTGATCTCTTGATTGCCGCCCCATGCGTTAAAGTAAACAGTTTGACCTTTGGCTTGTTGCTCAATACTTTCCCAACTGTTGTTTTCCGCGCTTGCAGAGGCAGTAAAACTGGCAGTACTCGCAATTGCCAATGTTAACGCCGCTATCCAGTGTTTCATTGTCATCTTCCTTTTCAATTAGTGACGCATCCAACGATGATATTTTTCGACCCAGTTAAGCAGCTTCTCGGGTGCATGGGCTTGTTTCCACATTCCAGCGGTATACTTCACCGCTTCACTCATGGTTGGATACGGATGGACGGTGCCCAAAATTTTATTCAGTCCTAACCCGTGCCGCATGGCGAGAGTAAATTCTGCGAGCAAGTCGCCTGCATGCTCGCCAACAATAGTCACCCCCAGAATGGTATCTTTTCCTTTCGGTGTCAGTACCTTAATAAAACCGTGGTCATTTCCATCAGCGATCGCGCGATCCAGATCATCAATGCCGTAATAGGTCACTTCCACCTCTTGCTGATTGGCTTTGGCTTCTTTTTCATTGATGCCCACACGCGCGACTTCTGGCGATGTATAGGTCGCGGAAGGCATTACTGAATAGTCAGCACGAAAGCGTTTAAATTGCCCGAATAGTGCATTCACGGCGGCATACCACGCTTGGTGGGCACTGGCGTGGGTGAGCTGAAACGGCCCCGCTACATCACCTACCGCATAGATATTCGGATAGACGGTTTGCAGATACTCGTTGATTTGAATAGTGCCACGCTCGGTCACTGGAATATCGAGCTTTTCGAGACCAAATCCTTTGGTGTTGGCACTGCGCCCTAACGCGACTAGCACCGCATCAAATGAGACAGACTTCTCACCGTCAGGGCCATCGAGTAACGCGATTTGCTCATTATCACTGTGTTCAAATGCTTTGACTTTGTGCTGTGTTAAAACCGTGACACCGTCACGCTCTAACGCCTGCTCAACTAGCTGTGCGGCATCTTTGTCTTCACGGCTAAGAAGTTGGTCAGCCATTTCCGCGAGCGTCACTTGGCTGCCTAAGCATGAAAAGCTTTGCGCCAATTCCGCGCCAATGGGGCCACCGCCTAAAACCAACAACCGTGGTGGCAGCTCAGCCAGAGACCAAATCGTATCCGAGGTGTAATGCGTGACCTCAGCCAAACCGGGAATCGGGGGCAGCATGGGGCGTGCGCCTGTGGCAATCACGATGTTGCGAGTGGTCAGTCGCTCGCCGTTCACCTCAACTTCCCATGGCGAAACGATGTGCGCTTCACCTTGCACACACTCCACGCCGAGTTTGGTGTAACGCTCGACCGAATCGTGAGGCTCAATGTGGGTTATAACCTGTTTAACCCGTGCCATCACGGCCGAAAAATCAACAGCTGGCGTTTGGGTATGAATGCCAAACGTTTTGGCCTTGCCAATTTCTCGCATGGTTTTTGCCGCGCGTATTAGCGCTTTTGAGGGAACACATCCGGTGTTTAGGCAGTCTCCTCCCATCGAACCTTTTTCAACCAGCGTGACTTTTGCTTTTACCACTGCAGCGATATAACTCGATACCAAGCCGCCTGCACCGGCACCAATCACTACCATATTGCGGTCAAACTGTTGGGGTTTGTTCCAACCTTGATAGCGTTTACGACGCGTGATCCAAGCCATGACCCACTTTGCCAGTAGTGGGAAGACACCCAGTAAGGCGAGAGAGCCAAGCACCGACGGAGACACCACATCGCCGAGTGCGTCGATTTGGGCCAGTTGGGTCCCTGCATTCACGTATACCGCGGTGCCTGGCAGCATCCCTAACTGGCTAACCCAATAGAAGGTGCGGGTTTTGAACGAGGTTAGTCCCATCACCAAGTTAATCAGAAAAAACGGGAAAATCGGGATCAGGCGGAGGGTCAACAGATACAAGCGACCGTCTTTCTCTATGCCGCGATTAATGGTGTCGAGCTTACTGCCAAATTTAGCTTGGACCCAGTCACGTAGCATAAAACGGCTGACCAAGAAGGCGAGGGTAGCGCCAATCGAGCTGGCAAAGGAGACCAACACTAATGCCCACCAAAAGCCAAAGAGTGCCGCGCCCAATAGACTGGCCACTGCCGCACCCGGTAAGGACAGGGCGGTCATCACCACATAGCCGACAAAAAACACCAGGCTTGCGATGGTCGCGTTTTCGATAATGTAATCATTCAATGCCACTTGTTGTGCTTTGGCGTTTTCAAGCGTGAGCCACTGGCTGAGATCTAAACTGAACCAAAGTGTTACAAGCGCCACCACCACTAAACCAAGCAATATCTTTTTTACTGGCATACTGTGTCTCGTCCGATAGTAAATGGGTCCCAGTTATTACTTTAGGTACTGTAGCTGAATTAACTGGCTGATTTGTCGGTTACATTGAGGAACTGTGTCCTTAATCGTACCTTTAACCAGACCCGACCGATCGCAAGAAACTTTCGCTATTAGTCAGAAATTAGTTTGAATGATGATTTATTGAGCGTTTAGCTCGTTCAGAAAAAGCGACACCGCCATAAAGGCGGTGTTGGACGCGAACATTGCTCACAAAAAAGGTAGAGAGGTATGGGGGTTGTGAGGAATTAATTTTCTAAATGTTGTAATAATTCTTGGCGACGTTGGGGTGGAACCACAGACCAATGCTTGCCAGTAATCGCACCTTCTAGTGACCACAGTAACTCCAAGCTTAGCTCTTTTTCATGCGCAGAAAGGAGCGCTTTATAGGCATTGACGGCACCTTGTTGCTGTAAGCTTTCAGGCGTCTCAATACCTGCTTTTTTCAGCATGCGCTCGGTCGCGAGCCGTAAATTAGGCAAGTCTTTTAAACGAGACGGTGCGGCTTGTTTTTTCAAAGTACGATCGCGTGTCGCGACATCCAGCGCTTCTTTGGCTTCAGTGAGCAGTTTATCTTGGTCATCCCACCAGTATTCAGGAATCGCAAAATATTTCGTCACAACGGGAAAGCCCCGCTTTTTATACACGTAGGGTGATAAGCCTTGTTTTTTTAATAGTGCTTCGTTTTCTTTTCCAGCACGTAAATGGAGAGTGTTGTTAACGACAAGTGCGAACATGGTGTCTTCACAAAAGATACCAAACCCACCAAACATTGAACGGGACTTTATACTGCCCAATTTGGCAAATAACTTCATTGCGTTCTTTAAAGCTGGTTTATCCATTTGATTAAAATCTCGATGAATTACTAATGCCTAAAAAAGACGTCATAATGTAACAAGGCAAGATCGCAGAATTGTCAACGAGCCATCAAATTTGTCAGCTTTGATATGTTGGCAACCCCGCTACCGTTGATATTTTGACATCATGTCAAATTACCATTAGGCCGGAGGCTTTGCGTCCCATGCTTTCGCCATGGTTTGCCTTGTTCAATCGCTATTAAGCATATAATAATTAGACACCGATGTCGTCCTCTCCTATTACGCAAAGTGTGATCTTGGTTCAGGGTGGGTGTAATTGATGAACTAGAGTAAAAGCACTATAGGAAGAGTAGTCGCGTAAAAAAGCACCGCCAAGGCATTGACGGTGCTCTTCATAAAAATTTCGTTAAAACATTAAGATAGTGTTTTAACTGACTGTCGACTCACTAGTGCAGGTTGCATTTCGAACACTTGCTGTTGAGTCTCGTTGTTGGCAATTCGCGCGAGCAAGAGCTTGACGGCCGTTTTGCCTAGGCGGCGTTTGGGCTGGTGAATAGTTGTCAATGGTGGCGAGAAATACTCGGTGAGATCAATATTATCGTAACCAATCACCGATATATCATCTGGCACTTTCAAGCCGTGCTCGTTAAATGTACTAATGGCCGCTAATGCCATAATGTCATTAAAACAAAACACAGCGGTCGGGCGGTCTGACATTGTCGCWAATTGCTTCGCTGCAATTTGCGCTTGATCGGCTTCAAAATCTGCCTCAATCAACCAATTTTCATTTACTGGAATGTTGGCTTCTTTTAACGCGCGGAAATAACCGTTTAAGCGATGCTTACAGGTATTTTTATCCATTTGGCCAGAAATGCAGCCAATCCTAGTATGACCATTATCAATAAAGTGTTTGGTAGCAAGGTAACCGCCCAATTCAGCGTTATCTTCTATACGGTCTGTATCGATATGATGACTGCCCCAATCCATCACGACCATAGGCAGATCGCGTTTTTTTTCTAATAACAGCATCAAATCTTCGTTGAGGTCAGAGCACACCACAATGAGTCCGTCGACGCGTTTTTCAGACAACATACGCAGGTAGTCGCGTTGCTTTTCAAGGTTACCCTCGGTATTGCAGAGAATCAGCGTGTAGCCTTGCTTATAGCAATAGTCTTCCACACCGTGAACCAGTTCGGCGAAAAAGGGGTTGGTGGATTTAGTCACCAACATACCCAGTGTACGTGTTGTATTGCACTTCAAGCTTCGCGCCACAGCACTTGGGGCGTAGTTCAATTCTTCAACCGCTTGCCATACTTTCTCAGTCGTCTTCTCTGCGACAAAGCGGGTTTTGTTTATCACGTGCGACACCGTCGTGGTCGATACACCGGCGAGACGCGCGACATCTTTAATCGTTGCCATCTTGATTCTTCTTTGTAGTAATGCGTAGGGATCGTTACTCGCGACCTTACAGAAAAACGCCGCTGTTTCTCAGCGGCGATGTCTTTCACAATCCCGGCACATCAGACGGTTGCGAAGGTAACGAATCCGATTTCATCCATTCTCATAGCTAATCGGTTGCGCTCTCAGTTTACTTAGGTTGGCGCACACTCGCAATTGGTCTGATCAGCGAAAACGGACCAACAGGCGGTTTTGTGAGCCAGCTATGATGTATTTGTCAATTAAGACACGATCAGTGGGCAGTTATGCTCTGGGTGCGTCAATACGGTCAGCGGGTATTGGTAGATGTCTGCCACTCTATCACTACTAAAACACTGCCACGGATCGCCGGATAGGACGATTCGACCTGCTTTCAGAAAATGCAGTTGATCGGCGTATTGCGCCGCCAAATTCAGGTCGTGCAACACTACGAGTACTGTCATTCCTTGGTCAGCGAGTGCTCGACAGCGCTTTAGGGTGTAATGTTGATGGGTAATATCTAAGGCCGAAGTGGGTTCATCCAGCATCAGAATCGCTTGATCCGGTGCGGTTTGTGCCAGCTGTAATGACACGCGCGCCATGTGTACGCGTTGTTTTTCACCGCCAGACAAAATCGGATACGGTCGATGAGCAAGATGGCTAATATCCCATGCCGTTAGTTGCTCGTTAGCCAGGGCCGCGATCTGTTCTCGGTTTGCCTTTAGTGGTGTCGCCCCCATCTCGACCACTTCTTGTGCTGAGAATGCAAACGTGAGCCCGCTATGTTGGGGCAGGAAGGCAACTCGTCGGGCAAATTCTTCGCCTTGCCACTGGCTCTTTGGCTGTTGCCAAAACTGCACACTGCCATGTTGATGTTTGTCGCTAATCAATTGCTTTAACAGTGTACTTTTCCCCGCACCATTCGGCCCGAGTAAAACGTGTAACTGGCCGGCAGTAAAGGCGAGATTAATCTCGCTTAGCAGTTGACGGCCGTTAAGCGCATAGCTGAGCTTGGAGATTTGAAGGGCAGAATCTGTCATTCGTGAACCACTGCTTTTCGTTGTTGAATAAGAAGCCATAGAAAGAAAGGAGCCCCCATTAGGGCGGTAATAATGCCAACCGGCAATTCGGCGGGTGCGACAATGACACGGGCAACAATGTCGGCCAAGGTCAGTAACAGGGCACCAAGAATGGCTGATAAGGGCACCAGTGTGCGATGATCCGGGCCGGCAATTAAACGTCCAATGTGTGGGATCACTAGACCCACAAAGCCGATAAGACCGGCAGCACTTACCGCAATGCCCATTCCCGCCGCAGTCACAACAATGAGTAGGCGTTTTAAATGGTGTACATCAATGCCCAAATACGCCGCTTCGTTTTCACCGAGCAAAAGGGCATTTAAGTGGCGTGCGCGCTGGTAGGCAAATACCGTGAGTAAGCATGCAGCGATGCCAGTGAGAACAATCTGTCCCCAAGTCGCACCGGTCAGTGACCCCATCGACCAAAGGGCGATGTCTCGTAACGTTTGATTATCCGCAACATAGTTAATCAAGCCTAATGCAGCGCCGGACAAAGCACTGATCGCAATGCCCGCTAGCAACATGATGGTTACCGAACTGCCCATGGCCGTTGTGCCAATTCTGTATACAAATAGGGTTGCCAGTAGTGCACCGATAAACGCAAAGGCAGGCACCGAAAACACAAAGCTGGCCTCGATACTGCCCCAAGAGAGCAATAGCAAGCCCAGTGCGCCTCCTAATGATGCGCCGCCAGAGACACCGATAATACCCGGGTCAGCGAGCGGGTTGCGGAAAAGCCCCTGCATCAAAGTGCCGCAAACGGCGAGCAATGCACCGATAAAAATACACAGCAAGGTTCGAGGTAATCGAACTTGTTGAACGATGGCGAGCACATGCGGCTCAATATTGTCATGCCAAGGGGTTAAGCTCTGTAAACTGGTCAGCCAGCCAAGTTGCCATTGTCCCACCGCAATAGATGTTATCCCTACGACGACAAGTGCGACGATGAGCGCCGGAAAAACATGCGACTGTGAGGATCGAAAAGACGCWTGCATTAGTCGTTCTCTCCAACGACAGCGCGCTGAATACGAATGGCTTCATCCAGTGATTTCAAGCTAAGCCCTCCCACTAATACACTGCCGTCAATTGGAATAATTCGCTGCTGTTGGAATGCGCGCGTGGCATTGAGTAAAGGCACGGCATCAGCGAGCCCTTCAACACCGCCTAGCTGGTCGAGAGAACGCTGCATGACCAAGATAAAGTCTGGATCAAAGCCAAGTAACGCTTCTGGCGACAGTGGTTTATAGCTACTGAGCGCCGCGGCGGCAGGGTTAGTCGCACCCATCAGCGACAACAAGGTATCCGGTGAGGTATTGGCTCCCGCGACACTGGCAGGACGTCCTTGGTGAACCAAAAGAAAGACACCTTTGAGCGAGGTTTTAGGGGCATGCGCTCTCAATGTCGCAAGCTTGGTGTCTATATCGGCCAGTAAGGCTGCGGCTTTGGACTCTGTATGAGTCAGGCTCGCGACTTTTTTAATCCGTGTTTTGAGTGTCTCGACGCTGGGTTCACTAGACAGTCGAGCCACGGTTACCCCTGACGCTTCGATTTTCTCCAAAACCGGGGTAGGGCCCATTTCATCTGAGCCTACGACTAGAGTCGGTGATAAAGACAGCACACCTTCGACGGCAAGTTGGCGGTGGTAGCCGACATTCGGCACTTCTTTGTTCGGAAGATGGCTGGTGACATCAATGCCAACTATCTGTTCTGTCGCGCCTAATTCAACCAGTAAGTCTGTTACACCAGCCCCTGCGCTGACTATGCGTGGTGATGCTGTGACTGAGAGTGAGAGTAGTGCAGAGACGAGGGCAAGCAGTCTAACCGCGGCAGTTGCCATGATGAATTCCTTTATTTATTAAACCAGTCAATGTGAGTGCAATGCTCGACGTCTGTCCATTACACACTGTTAGCGAACAGGAATGTAATTATGAGTTACAAACCTAATTACGAGCAATTATCGTTTACATTGCCATTAATGATCAATACAATCCTGCCAAATTGTTCATGATTCTCATTTGTAATTAACGCACAGGAAGACCCATGCTGGTAAAAACGGATGTCTCAAACCTATTCATGCCTTCTGCGATCAAACTTGCTATTGGTGCTGCCCTTGGCACATTGGCATTTATTCCTTCGGCGTTTGCGGATACGCAAAACACGGAGGATTCGTCATCAGACGTTATATCGGTGTATGCGAGCCGCATTGACGCACAAAAAGCGAACGGCGCTGCTGCTGTGAGCACGGTATCACTCGAAGAGATTGAAAAGCGGCAGGGAACCAGTGTGGCGGATCTGATTCGCCATTTGCCCAATGTAACCATTGCCGGTGGCGGGCGAGATGAATCACAAGCCATAGTGATTAGAGGGCTCAGTAGTGATAACGGACGCGTGGTCCAACTGATTGATGGTGTACGCCAGAATTTCTCTCTGGGGCATCGCTCAAGCTTGTTTATCGACCCGGAGTTACTCAAGACTGTTGATGTTGTTCGCGGTCCCGCGAGCACAGTGTGGGGTTCAGGAGCGATTGGTGGGATTGTTGCGCAAAACACCAAATCTGCTCAAGACTTCTTGGATGCTGACCAAGATATTGGTGGCTACTTGAAGCAAGGTTTCCACAGTAACGACAATGCATCGCGTACGAGTGGCGCTGTATTTGGGCGCACGGATAAGATTGATTGGCTAGTGCAGAGCTATTATCACGATGCTGATGACAATCAACTGGGCAATGGTAAAGCTTTATCCTACTCCGCGAGTCGTGAGAAAGGAGGACTTGCGAAGGTCACTTATACACCGTCTCTTGTGCACCAGTGGACTTTCTCGGCGCGCCAAGGCGACCGTGATGCCATGTCACCGTCGAATCCCTCGGTTCAAGACCCGTCAAGTAACTATCCATTGGTGCATCGCCAAACTCAAGACCAAAGCCTTGCTGTAGCGTATCAATACACACCAATGAATGATTGGGTTGACCTTTCATCTCGTGTCTATTGGAACGATACGCAAATGCAAGAATATCGTGTCGCAACCGATGAGCATGATGACAACCAAATGCAAACCTTAGGATTGTCACTCACCAATCGTGCTCAATTCAACGATATTGAATTTATCGCAGGATTTGATGGTTATCTCGATCACTACCAAACTCAGCGTGACGATAAAAGTGCGCCGGGAGAGCGCCCTGAGGGACAAGATGCGAAAGCGCGAAGCATTGGCGTGTTTGGTCAGCTAGAGATTCCGCTTGCAGAAGCTTGGCAATGGACTGCCGGTCTGCGATTTGACGATTACAAAAATGAAGACACGCGAGCAACATCAACCATTGAGGATGCCAGTGACAGCCAATGGTCACCATCTACTGCACTGACGTGGAATGTGACCGAACAGTTGGCGTTGACGGCAAGCTATCAGGAAGCTTTTCGCGCGCCAAGTTTAGAGGAAATGTATGCCAGTGGAACCCATTTTGTGGTGCCGATGGGACCTTCAAAACTGATTAACCGTTTTGTCCCTAATCCAAACCTTAAGCCTGAACACAGTGCAAACAAAGAATTAGCGCTGACCTATCAGTTTGCTCCGATGGCTTATCTGGATAGTGGCTATATCGATGCGCGTGTTTTCCGCAATGATGTCGAAGATTTTATCGAAATGAACGTGGATTTTATGGGAGCGACCACCACCCGCCAGAATGTAAGCAATGCCAAATTGGAGGGGGTAGAGCTGAGCTTCCATCATGAATATGGTCAGTTTAAAAACGATTTGAGCTATAGCCAAATGGAAGGCAAGGATAAAGCGGATGGCCGTTACTTGGAGCAAATTCCCGCACATAAACTGGTCGCGGAAACGGATTATCGTTTAGCGACGTTACCGGTGAACTTGGGTGCGCGAGTGTCTCATTACGCGGATCAAGACGAGAACCCCGATCAGAAGAGCTATGACGGTTATACCTTGTGGGACCTGTATGCAAGCTATAGCCCTAACGGTGCTTGGGATGGTGTGAAATTTGATCTCGCGATCGAAAACCTCACCGATGAGTATTACACCACGGCGTGGTCTGAAGTCGCATCACCGGGTCGGGATATTAAACTCAACGTTCGCTATCAATTTTAATCAAACACTAAACATGGGCAGGGTTGTCCCTGCCCAACAGAAAACGATAACAATAGGCTGGGAGTAAACCATGACAACTACATTGACCGAGCAAGTCAATGCCTTACTCACCGAGAACGCCTCCATGCTGCCCGCGGATATGGCGAATACGCTGGGTGTCAGTGAAGGTGAGGTGGTACGCGCGATGCCATCCGAGTATCAAACCTGGGTAGATGGGCAACACGCCGAAACGGTGTTAAGTCAAGTGGCCGAGTGGGGCGGTCCGGTGACCGCGATCGTGCATTCTGGCGGCTCGATATTTGAAGTGAAGGCGCCTTTCCCTAAAGGCAAGATCGCTTATGGCTACTACAACTTAATGGGAAAGCCGGGCGAAATGCATGGCCACCTAAAGCTAGAGCGCATGGCGGGTATTGCATTTGTCAGTAAGCCTTTTCGCGGCAAAGTAACCCACTACATCGGCTTTTTCACCGAACAAGGTGAGTCAATTTTCAAAATTTACTTGGGGCGTGACGAAAAGCGTCAGCTTCTCGAACATCAGATTGAAGCCTTCAATCAACTAAAAACGCAGTTGGCAACCTCTCAATTGACAGAATCGGAGCAATAATCATGGATCAAGCTACTAAACAAGAGCGCCTACAAAACCGTCTTGGCCCTGAAATTAAAGAATTTCGTGCAAACTGCCGTACCCTGCAGCTTGCAACACTCGACGCGCAAGGCAAACCCAATGTCAGTTATGCCCCTTTTGCCCAGCGCGAAGATGGCTTTTATATCTTGATCAGTGAAATTGCTCGTCATGCCCGTAACCTGCAAGAAAACCCCAACCTGTCTTTGATGATGATCGAAGATGAGGGCAGCGCGAAGCAGATTTTTGCTCGTCAACGACTCAGCTTTGACGCTCAAGCCGAGATGGTGACGCGCAATACTGAGGCGTGGCATGCAGGTATTGAGGCATTGAAAGCACGCTTTGGTGACATTATTGGTAACTTAAGTGGGTTGGAAGACTTTCGCTTATTCCGCTTGGTGCCAGAAAATGGCTTGTACGTAAAAGGGTTTGGTCAAGCGTTCCAAGTGAGCAATGATGATTTAGTGGGAATGGTTCACCTTGATCAAGGCCACCGCAAAGTGGGTAGCGATGAAGACATTAAATCAACCGACGAGATTGCGGTAAACAGTTAACATTAACCACTGCTATTTAGTCATTCACGGCAATGCCTCGCGCATTGCCGTTTTTGTATGCGAGCGCGTCAGTAACAACCGATCCGTGGATATGGTAAAGTGGCGTCTTACGCCAATGTGATAACGAACAACACCATGAACTACATCCCTTTATCCGACTATAAGCGCAAGTGGATCTTCACCCATCAATCATTACCGATTGCAGAGAGCGATCTCGCCGAAATTAAACCCATGACGGAGGCCCGTGCTGGACAGCTATGGCAAGAATTTGTCAGTAAAGACAGTCCTACGCCCGATCATTTTGGCAAACAAGATTGGCCAACTCACCAAAGCGTTTGGAAAAACCGCTTGGTATGGCAGAGCGCATGGGATAATGATGAGGATCTTCCTGATGAGTTCTTGGCGCATTTCCCCTGGGAGGACAACATTGTGATCTATTTTTGCTATGACAAACACAATGTTGTGGAGTCTCGCTGGGGAATCTTTAAAAAATACTGGAAGAACTTTCTATTCTATGATGATAAACCCATCTTGCTTGGCCGCCGCCGTAAAGAGGTGGCCATGTTTGAGCAATCGGGAGAGGTGGTTATCGGAACGCGCCAGTCTTAGTCGGCATTTAAATTGCATTGTTTTAGGTCATCAGTGAAGTCAGGGTCAATCAGGGACAGGTCATGATTAAAAAGGTGATTATTTTAAGTGTATCGCTGGCCGTAACCGGCTGCGCGGTACCGCAGTTTTCTGACTTATGGCGTAATTACAGCACCATTGGCCTTAATGAAGAATTGCGTGGTGCGCAACAAGCTCTGGTCCATTGTCGATACGACAACACTTTAGATATTGCGCAGCGGTATACTGTGATCGGCACAGACAGAGAGAAAGCGCGTGCATTTGAGCTAATGGGGGTGACCTATGATGAACAGGAAAACACGCATGAGTTCAATCACACCCTGCAGCGCTTTTTGTTTTCTGAGCCCGGCAAGGCCATGAACGAATCGCAAGTGCTGATGCAATGGCGGCAAGCGAGACTGCAAATTGAACATGAGCGGGAGTTAGCCTTGGGCCAAACACACTGTTTACAATCGACCGATCCCCCGAAAACGGGACCGCTCAAATAACAAAAGGCAGTCGATGACTGCCTTTTGTCTCTTACCCAGCATCATTGCAATGGGTTAACACGCTTTGAGAATGCTTTCGGCCAGTGTCATCAGGCGCGGATAGGCAAATTCGCTCTGCTTTGCAATGCGGGCTTGCTCTTCTAACACCTCATGGAGAATGTCATGGGTCGTAAGAGGGTTGGCCAATACCACGCGGAAAACCGTGGTGGTGCGACGTTGCCACTGCTCTGGGGTGAGACGCGTCCGTGACACAAAGGTGTTGCCGCACTCGCGCTGACGTTTTTGAATAAATTGGGTCAGATCGTTGAGCAGGTCGTGCATCAAATCGACCTGTTCATCACTGGCAATCGCAAGCGCCGCTTGAACACGTTGAGGCACAAAACGATAGGTGAGTAGGCATAACTCGGGCTCAGAAATCAGCTCATAGTCAGAGTGAGCGTCAATCATGCGTGCAAAATGAGAGGCTTTATCGATGCTCTGATCGATCAACAACTCATAACCACGTCGCGAGATAATGTTCATACATGCGAACACCAGCATCGCCATTCCACTCCGTGAGCCCTCAAGCGTGTGGCTGCCCAAATCTTTTGAACCCTTACGCAAAATGTATTCAGCGTGATGCTCAATCGATGCGACGAGAGACGGGTCTTTAAACAGCACCATACCGGCACCCATAGGCGCATAGAGTTGCTTATGCGCATCAATGGTGACGGAGTCGGCCCGTTCAATGCCCGCTAACTTATGTCGCTGATTATTTGACATCAAGGTCGCACCTCCCCAAGCCGCATCGACGTGGAAGTGGATCCCTTCACGTTCGGCAATATCTGCGAGGGCATTAAGCGGATCAATGTTGCCTGTTTCTGTGGTCCCTGCGACACCGACAATCGCAATTGGCTTGATATTGGCTTGGTTAAGCTCAACAATTTTCTCTTCCAGTGCATCAATGCAAATGCGGTTATTGCCATCAGCAGGAATAGAAATCAGCTGGTCTCGACCGATGCCTAATACGTCGGCGGCTTTGCCGAGAGAATAATGACCGCGCTCAGACACCAATATGGCCAGATCTTGGTAGCCATAATGGCGCATGGCACTGAATAGTCCCGCTTTATGAATGCCGGGAAAATCACCGTCTGGTTTCAATACATTGTTACGGGCGACCCAAAGGGCGGTCATATTGGCAATGGTGCCTCCCGAACAAAATGCCCCTAAAGAGTGGTTAGCACTGTGCATCCAGCTTTGGTAGAAGGCATCGTCTTGGCCGTAAATCAAGTTATGCAACATGCCCAAGACTTGACGCTCCAATGGCGTAAAGGCCTTCGATGTTTCGATTTTCACCGTATTTTGATTTAGCCCGATCATAATTTTAGATAACGGCATCAAAAAGTACGGCAGCGCCGATGTCATGTGACCGATAAATCGCGGCGAGGAAGTATGTACAGACTGTGCGACCAATTTATCGAGCAAAAACTGGGTATGGTCGGACACAAACGCAGGATCTTCAGGGATCGTCGGATCACTAAAGTCACTTTCAATATCTGCCAAAGAGCGATCGCTGGCGGCAATATGGTTTTGCAAAAATCGATTGAGGTTTTGCGAGATCTCTTGCTCGATTTTGCTCAGTGTTGAATCGGGCGCTTCTGGAACAGTAAAAATCCGGTGCAGCGTTTCCGGTGTGGCGTCCGCAGCTTTGTTTTGTGTTGCCATGGAATTCTTCTTTTGTATCTGCTTCGCAGTTCAAGATTGGCCATCATTAAGTGACAGGGTCACTGATGGTCACGAGAGCACTTGCTGAGAAATGGCCACAACATAGCAAAAAAACCGGCTAGCATCAGGCTTTTTTTATCAGTCAGCAAGGTGTTATCCCTAATGCGTAGGGGAGTGAAAGCGAAATGACGTCGTGCTTTGTTCACCGGTAGATGGACAAAGAGCCGGAGTGAACCGGCTCTGCCTGCAACCATTCAAAACTAGGTGGCGTTTAAGCGTACAGACTATTTACACTGGCGCTGATTAATCGCGGCCATTTGGTTGTTGTACTGATTAAGCGCGGTATCAATTTCTTTGGGATGGCTGAGCAAGTCAGCAAGTGCACTGCGCAGCGCATAGTTCCCTTCCATGGCCTCGCCTTGGCGAAACTCAAAGACTTCTTTGGCGAGCTTAGCCGGTGGCAATGATGATTGTGAAAGGGCTTTGACGTCTTCTTGCGTGAGTTGCAGCCAAGATTCAACCGGGGCATCGAGGCTTAGCTTGGCGGTATCGTTGCTGAGATAATAGTCAAAGGCTTGTGCGTTGAGCTTAAAATGGTTTTCTCGGCCACGTAAGAAMCAATCGGCAACGTCTTTTAACGACTCGTCTTTACTGACGGTCAAGGATACTAAATCTTGGTACCAGTTGATCGAGGCGTCAACGTAATCGTGGTATTTGGCGGTATAACAATCCGCATTCTCGACGGGAGCYGCCTGTGACATCGCTGGCATTACCGCTGCTAACAGCGCTAGGGCATAGCGTTTCATAACATTATCCTTATCGTTATTATCATCGCTCTATGCATTTCACTGCCACAGTTGGTGGTGACAGGGCGACATAACCGCGAGCGATACGTGAGGTTTTGGGCGTTAGTTTAAACGTTAACGGGCGACATTGTAGAACGAGCCTTTGTTAAAGTTAAATAAAACATTGATATAAAAAGTCATCTGTCGAGCTAGGTATGAGGCAGGTCGCAGATTTAGTGGTGATTTTTCGTCCGAACGATATCAAATTGCGTCCTATTATCCCGACATAGCGCGCCTTCGGTTAGCCGGTTATTGACGCTTGAGAGTGAGAAGTTGGTGCGCAAATTCCGCGAAGCCAAAACCGCCCGGTTGGGTGGTGATCCACTGCGGGGGATGGGACAGTGAGGGTAAATGGTGCGCGATATTCGCGACGCCGACGCTCAAGGGAAACGAAGCGAACATTTGGCTGTCATTTAGCGAGTCGCCAATAAACGCAACCTGTTCACTGTATTGTTTACCGGATAAGCCTTGCTCGGCTAAATAGCAAAAACTCGATACCTTCTTACTGTGATCACCCACCCAGGCATTGATATGAATGGAGCTTGCTGTCGCATTGGCACCATAGGCGTGGAGCGCATCAAGAAGGGCTCGGATTTCATCCTTTGGCGCAGCCGGAGTGTGCTGACCTATATCAATCGCCACTTCTGCGACACGGTAGGCTTGATCGCTGGCAATGCACCGTGCCGGATACTGAGATAAAAGCGTTTGTACGAAAGCGAGTAATTCTGCCTGTGCTTGCTGGGCCGCGCGATTGATGGTGGTGTTTAAGGTTCCGTTTTGACGCTGCATCACGAATGCACCATTTTCTCCAATCACGGCGTCAACGGGCCATGCATTCGCAATATGATCACACCATCCTGCACATGCCCCCGTTACCGGTATCACGCGGATTCCCGCATCGCGAAGTTGGGTGAGTGCTTGTAACGTTTGCCAAGGCAGCGCCCCCTGCCAAGTGAGCGTGTCGTCCACGTCTGTTAGCAACCAACGCAGATCACGCCAGTCTGCAGCAGACTGTGACAATTGAGCAATCGGCAAAGGGGCGGTCATGGGGATACTCCGATGTTAGGATACCGTCTCAATCTGACGTTCTGGTTGTTGTAAGGTGACATCCAGTCGCTTGCCATGCTCACCGTCGAATACATGCAGGTTGTGAGCAGCTATCGTCAGCGGCAACTGATCGCCTTCTTTCACTTTGGTATGGCCTTCAAGGCGGAGCGTCAGCAAGCTGTTGGTGTCACGTATGTGTCCATAAACCAGTAAATCTGCACCGAGTGACTCGGTGAGGGTTACCGTCATGGTGAACAATGCTTTGCTCGCATCGACTACTTTCAAGTGTTCTGGCCGTAACCCAACAGAGACGGATTGATGACCTACCACATCACAGGTTGCCAGTGTGTGTGCGCCGATATTGAGCTGACCGTGCTCGAGGCTTCCAGCAACAATGTTCATGGCGGGTGAGCCAATAAAGGTGGCGACAAACAAGCTTGCCGGTGCGTCATAAACCTCGATTGGCGTACCAATTTGCTCGACGTTGCCACCATTAAGGACCACCAAGCGGTCGGCTAACGTCATGGCTTCGACCTGATCGTGGGTGACGTACACCGCCGTGGTATTCAGCTTACGTTGTAGGCTTTTGATCTCGAGCCGCATTTGTACCCGCAGTTTTGCATCCAGGTTTGACAGCGGCTCATCGAACAAGAAGACTTTTGGTCGACGCACAATGGCGCGGCCCATGGCAACACGTTGGCGTTGGCCGCCAGAGAGTTGATTTGGGCGTCTGTCTAGTAAGTGGTCGAGTTCAAGCATGGTCGCAACTTCTTGGACCAATTGCTGGATTTTGTCCTTTGGTGTTCCGCGGTTACGCAAGCCATAGGCCATGTTGTCGAACACACTCATATGCGGATAGAGCGCGTAGTTTTGAAACACCATTGCGATATCACGTTCGCCGGGCTCCAAGTCGTTGACCTTTTTCTGGTCGATAATCAGATCGCCTTGCGAGATCCCTTCCAGACCGGCAATCATGCGTAGCAAGGTCGATTTACCGCACCCACTCGGACCGACGAGCACGATCATCTCGCCATCGTCTATGGCTAAATCAATGCCATGAATTGCTTTAAACCCGTTTGGGTACGTTTTCTTAATGTTATTCAGGGTTACCGTCGCCATTTACTTCTCCGTCTCCACCAAACCTTTTACAAACAACTTTTGCATCCCCAACACGACTAGAACGGGGGGAAGCATGGCCATCAATGTGGTCGCCATTACGCGGTTCCATTCCACTTCACCATCACCGACTGAAAGCATGCGTTGAATACTCATCACAATGGTGTAGTACTGATCGTCGGTGGTGATCAAAATGGGCCAAAGGTATTGGTTCCATCCATAGATAAAGGTAATTACAAACAAGGCCGCGATATTCGTTCGCGAAAGCGGCAATAAAATGTCTTTGAAAAACTTAAAGGGGCCTGCACCATCGATGCGAGCCGCTTCCAGCATTTCTCCCGGGACCGTCATAAAAAACTGACGAAATAAGAAAGTGGCAGTGGCGCTGGCAATTAACGGAATGGTTAATCCTGGCATTGAGTTGAGCATATTGAGGTCAGCAATCACCTGAAACGTGGGCATAATGCGGACTTCAACAGGCAGCATCAGGGTCATAAAGATCACCCAAAAAGCCAGCATGCGACCGGGAAAACGAAAGTACACCACCGCATAGGCCGATAAAATAGAAATGGCCAGCTTGCCCAGTGAAATTCCCATCGCCATTAAAAAGGAATTCCACAACATGCCAGCGACCGAGATCTTGAGTTCGCGCGAAGTGCCTTCAGTAAGGACCTCTTGAAACACCGACAAACCTTTGTCCCCAAACCACAGCGGCGTCATGCCACTGACAAACGCACTGCTATCGTGCGTAGCGGCAGTAAGGGCAAGCCATACTGGCAAGGCCACTGACGCAACACCCAGCATCAATACCAAGTGCGAGAAAAAAGTTAACCAAGGGCGACGTTCAACCATCAGTAAGCCACCTTCTTTTCAACGTATTTAAATTGGATAACGGTCAGCGCACCGACCAAGAGCATGAGCACCACAGATTGCGCTGCTGATGAGCCCAGATTTAGGCCGACAAACCCATCGGAGTAGACTTTGTAAACCAAGGTGGTGGTGGACTGTCCCGGGCCACCTTGTGTCATGGCATGGATCACGCCAAAGGTTTCGAAAAAGGCATACACCAAGTTGACCACCAGTAAGAAGAAAGAGGTGGGCGAGAGCAGCGGGAAGATAATGGTAAAAAACCGTTTACCCGGGCCGGCGCCATCAATGGCAGCCGCTTCAATCAAGGAGCGAGGAATAGACTGCAACCCTGCGAGGAAAAACAGAAAGTTGTAGCTTATCTGCTTCCATGTTGCGGCAATGATCACCATGGTCATTGCGTCTCCCGAGTGGGTAAACGGGTTCCAGTCTAGCCCCAGCGCTTTCAGCGCATGTGCCAATACACCGACGGTCGGGTTAAACATAAAGAGCCACAGTACCCCAGCGACAGCTGGTGCGACGGCATAGGGCCATACTAATAATGTTTTGTAGCCTGTGGCGCCTTTAATCACACGGTCGGCCATGACTGCGAGGATAAGGGCAGAGATCAACGCGGTGCCTGCGACGGCAAAACTAAAAAACAGCGTGTTAAAAAAGGAGCCGTAGTAGCTTGAATCACCGAGCAGTTCGATAAAGTTTTCCACCCCGACAAATTCGGTGCTCAGGCCGAATGGATCCTCTAATAAGGTTGATTGCCAAATGGCCTGTGCGGCGGGCCATAAAAAGAAGATAAACGTAATCAATAACTGAGGCGTGAGGAGCAGTATTGGAAACGCACAATGGTTAAATGTGGGTTTATTGGACATAGGCTTTCTCAATAACAGGAGCGGGCCTAAGGCACCGCTCCTTCATACAACAACTAACTTATTTGTTCGCTTTCGCGAATTTAGACAGCAGACCATTGGCACGCTCAACCGCTTCGTCGAGCGCTTCTTGTGCCGATTTGTCGCCAGACCAAACCGTTTCAAGCTCTTCGTTGATCACATCGCGGATCTGCACGAAGTTGCCCAAGCGAATCCCTTTTGATGCAGGGGTTGGCTCGACTTCTGTCATTTGCTTGATAGCAATGTCAGTCCCTGGGTTCTGCGCATAGAAGCCTTGTTTCTTGCTCAGCTCGTACGCTGCATGGGTGATGGGTAAGTAGCCAGTAAACTGGTGCCAATCAGCTTGGATCTCAGGCTTTGAGAGGAAAGAGAAGAACTGGGCGACACCTTTGTATTCTTCAGACTCGTGGCCTTGCAGAACCCATAGAGTGGCACCACCGATAATGGTATTGCGTGGCTGCTCGACCGCTTTGTTCCAGTACGGCAGTTTTGCAACGCCAAACTCGAAGTCCTTGACGCTTTCTTTCACACCGGCATAAGAGGCCGATGAGTTCATGTACATGGCACACTCACCGCTATAAAACAGTGGTGCACTGTCAGAGCGGCGGCCACCGTATTCGAAAATGCCAGCTTGCTGCCAATCGGCCATCTTCTGAATGTGATCGACAAAAGGTGCTTTGTTGATCAACATTTTGTTGTCGATACCGGCAAAGCCGTTGTCATTGGTCGCAATCGGTGCGTTGTGACGAGCGCCTAGGTTTTCGATTTGTACCCACGATTGCCAACCTGTGGTAAAGCCACATTTCGCGCCGTTCGCGAGGAGCTTTTTCGATGCGGTTTCAACTTCTTCCCAGGTTTTAGGAGGCTGAACACCGGCTTGTTTAAACAAGTCTTTGTTGTAATACAGGACGGGCGTTGAACTATTGAAAGGCATTGACAGCATGTTGCCGTCTTCATCCGAATAATAGCCGGTGACAGACGAAAGATAATCAGATTGATCGAAGGGCTCGTTGGCATCTTTCATCAGCTTGTACACCGGATAGACGGCGCCTTTTGCTGACATCATGGTCGCGGTGCCAACTTCAAACACCTGCACGATATGAGGTTGTTTGTTGGCGCGGAACGCGGAGACGGCGCCGGTCATGGTTTCGGTATAGTTGCCTTTGTATACCGGTTTAACAACATAGTCATCCTGACTGGCATTGAACTTTTCAGCGATTTCATTCACTTTTTCGCCTAGGTTCCCGCCCATCGCGTGCCACCATTCAATTTCGGTTGCTGCGTTGGCAGAAAAAGAGGCCAACAGAAGGGCCGAAGAGATCGCGGTTAAGCGTTGGGTTTTCATGCATAACTCCTTTTGAGTGGGTGTGAACATGACGCAACTTAATGAACAGAAGTGAACATAATATGAACGGGTGTGAAAAGGGAGATGACGATTTGATGACTTTTGACTGGGGTCGCACTTAAGGTTAAACCTCTGTTAACAGGCGCAGACTTTGTGCATGAAAACACTGAAATATCTGACACCTGTAAGTAACAAAACTGTAAGCTAGTTCGGCGACAATGCGTCCACTGCGTGCCAAATTGGCGCTGCCATTACTGACTAAAGAGAAATGTTCAAATGAAAATTAGCCCCAAACAACTCTGTGGCCACCGGGGGGTCGCCGCGGATGCTCCTGAAAATACCTTGGCGTCGATTCGCCAAGTGCGCTTGTGGGAAATGGAATGGGTTGAAATCGATGTCCAACTAACACAAGACGGGGTACCCGTTGTGTTTCATGATGACACACTGAGTCGTTGCACCAATGGTGTGGGTCGGCTAGGGGAAACACCTTATGCCCAGCTTGCGCAGCTCGATGCTGGCGGATATTTTGATACGAATTATCAAGGCGAGCGCGTTCCTACCCTAGCAGCCGTGCTAGCCCAAGTGGCTGCCGATGAATTGCACATCAATATCGAAATAAAAACTTACCCTGAAACAGATATTCCGCGTTTGTGTGATGCGGTTGCCGCCACGCTGAGTGAAACCGGTTTCCCACTCGAGCGGGTACTGCTTTCTTCATTCTCTCTCGAGGCGCTTGCCTACTGTCAAACGGCGATGCCGAGCGTGGCAAGAGCGATTTTATGGGATGTGGTGCCCGAAGACTGGCACCGTTATCAAGATCTCGCGACCTACAGTATCCATTGTCACTATCGCGGCATAACAGAGTTACAAGCCAAAGCGATTAAAGCGTGCGGTTTAAAGATTAAGTGTTACACCCCTAATCACCCTGAAGAGGTTGCGCACCTTTGGGAGTGGGGGGTCGATATGATGATCACTGACGCGCCATCTAACTATTTAGGTTCTGCGCCAACGGAATGAGCGAATCTAGGAGAGGAATACGTTGACAGACGTGGCCGATTTAAACCGACGTCAGCAGGCGATTATGCGCCAGCTCAATGAGGTAGAACACTTAGAAACGGATACCTTGGCGGCCCAGTTTTCGGTGACTACCCAAACTATTCGTCGTGATATCAATCAACTGTGCGCACTCGGGTTAGCGCGACGCCATCATGGCGGGATCAGTGTGCCGGCAGCGTTGGCCAATACCGACTATCAGCGACGCTTACAAAGCCATTCACGCGAAAAAGAAGCCATTGCTCAGGCGGTTGCTGCGCGTATCCCTGATGGTGTCACCGTGATGTTAGGTATCGGCACCACAGCGTCGGCGGTGGCGGATCAGTTGCTTTCTCGCAAAGATCTGCGGGTGGTGACTAATAACCTTAAGGTGGCGCATCGGTTGGGGGCGAATCCGCATATTGATGTATGGTTAGCTGGGGGAAAACTACGCGCCAATGATCAAGATATGGTTGGCCATTCGGTAATCCAATTTTTGTCTCGTTTTCAGCCTGATATTGCCATTATTGGYTGTGCGGCTGTCAGTGAACAAGGGTGGGCGTGCGAGTTTACTCCCGACGAAGCGGCGGTGAGTGAGACGATTTTAGCCAATGCAACCGCGCGGTGGCTGGTGGCAGACCGCTCAAAATGGCAACGCCAAGCGCCGGTTCGTGTGACATCGCTTGCGACGTTTGATTGTGTCTTTACCAATTACACCGGATTGGATGACACCATTCCCCGCGTACTGTGTCAGCATGATGGGCCAACGGATGAGGCCTAATCTGTTGAATTAGGCCTGCGCAGATAAAATGGCGCGATAGAGGGCTTGGGTCGCCTCCTCGGGTGTTTGCTTAGGGTTATAAAAGAACTCATTAATCACATCAAAAATCGCACTTTGGACGTAGCGGGTGGTCGACAATCCATGCGACATGCTTGGGCTAAGTGTGTTGTGCTGCTCGGCGTAGAGAAAGGCCTGACGCGATTTTTCGGCACAGGTGTCCCCGTTCGGAAGTGGGATATCAAGGCGAATTGGTAGTGAGCCTTTGTAGCGATTGAAATCGCGCTGAAACTGTGGTGTTAACAAGTATTCAGCCATATCCGTTTGGCTTTGTCGCTCTTCGGCATTGTTTGGCTTAAAAAAGACAAAGCTATCTATGTTATAGCTAAACGCTTGCTCCGTACCGGGGACCGCGACACAGGTAAAGTTTTTTCCTTCTTGCTGATTTGCTGCAAGAAATTCACCTTTCGCCCAATCGCCCATCACTTGCATGCCTGCTCGGTTATCGATCAATAATCGTGTGGTGTCACTCCAATTCCGGCCGAGATTGTCGGAGTCGGTGTAGGGGCGCATTTTGGCCAATAGAGAAAATGATTTTGTGACACCGTCACTTAATAGCGCCTCGCGATCAAAGTCGAGAAAGGCTTGTTGATAATGTTCAGGCCCCATCACGGATAAGGCGAGTGTGTCGAATAAGGTCGCTACCTGCCAAGGTTCTCCGCCTAATGCCAGTGGGATATAGCCAGCCTGTTGTAGTTTATCGGCAGCGGTAAAAAAGCTTTCAAAATCATGGGGAATGGCAGCCCCCGCGTCCTTGAAGGCACGTAGATTGATCCAGAGCCAGTTGACGCGGTGAATATTAATTGGGGCCGCGACATAATCCCCTTGGTATTGCATCACGTCACGAAGCGGGGCTGGAATTTTGTCTTCCCAGTGTTCTGCTTCCGCAATGTCATTGAGGTTGCGTAAAAAGCCTAAACGCGCCCATTCGGTAATCTCTGGTCCTTTAATTTGTGCGGCGAGGGGAGGATTACCACTGATTGCGCGGATCCTTAAGGTATTCATCGCGCTGATCCCCGCTTGTCCGCCGACCGCAAAATCACGCCACTGATGACCGCGTTGCTCGATCCCGGCGCGTAAAACGGAGGCCGCTTTGGCTTCTCCCGCCGATGTCCACCAATGGAGCACTTCCACCTCGCTGGCATGGGCGGCAGGCGTAATATACAGCAGTGTCGATTGAATGACGCTGGCGCACAGTGTTTTAAGAGTCAATCGCATTATTCTTCTACCCGTGGAAAACTAATATCGACTTGCAGGCCACCTTCATTGCGGTTGCTGAGTACCATGTCACCGCCGTGGGCATGAATAATATCACGCGCAATGCCAAGCCCTAACCCTGAGCCCTCGTTATCGGTGTGAAGGCGCACGTAGGGGTCAAATACCGAGTCGAGCTCTTCTTCCGGGATCCCTGGCCCTTGGTCGATTAGGGTGATATCCAGCGTATGTTCGGCATCCATCACATAGATGGTGACTTGTTCGCCGTATTTAACGCCGTTATCAATCAAATTAGATAGGCAGCGTTTAAACGCCAGAGGTTTACAGGTAAAGCCTTTCACTGCCTCACATTCGATGGTGACACGCACCCGATCTTGATTGTGGGGCTCGGCAATTACCGCCAAGAAATCAATCACATCAATCTCGGCCATGTTTTCGTGAATGTCGGTATCACGCACGGTTTGAACGGCGCCTTTTACCATGATTTCGAGCTCATCCAAGTCTTTGTTCATTTTGGCGGCTTGGATGTCATCATCAATCAATTCTGCCCGCAGACGTAATCGGGTTATCGGGGTTTTTAAATCATGTGACATCGAGCGAAACAGGGTTTCACGCTCTCGCAAATGCCGTTGTAATCGACGCTGCATACGGTTGAATGCGCGCGTCACAATCGCGATCTCTGCAGCGCCTTCTTCTTTGAGTGGTGGTTGTTCAATGTCTGTACTAAACAGGTTCGCCGCTTTCGCTAAGCGTTTGAGTGGCCGCGCTTGTTGACGAATTAAACTGTAAGTAAACAACAACAGTAACGCGGTGATCACCACAATAAAGACCACCTGATCCGCCGTGATCAACGTATCGTCTAAGGTGACATACGGCGCGGGGAGCAGGGCTGCGATGTAAATCCACTCATTGCTTTTGAGCTCCATTTGCACCACCAAAATAGGGGGATTAAGTGGCTCAAGGCTCAGAGTATGATGCGCCCATGATTTGGGTAGGTCGCGGAGTAATATGTCGTTGTTTAAGACGCGCAGCGTCTCGGGGCGGGAAAATTCCACGTCAATGGTGCTCAGCGCGGGCAGTTGCGCCTCTAGCACTTGCGAGACGGTATTGACCGCTACCTGTTTCGCTTGRGTCTCTTCTATAGGGGTGATGTTGATTTTTTCTTTGTTGAAAGAGACAAAAAAACGGGTTCCGCCCATATTGCGTAGTTGATTTAATGCGATATGGCGGTACGCGACGGGCAAGGACTGAAAAAAGGTGGTTGTCGACGCGAACATATTCGCCAAGCTGGCTGACGCGGACTCTAACCCCGCCAGCTGCGTGCGTTTGGATTGGGTGTACCAAATTGATGTCGCGATCACCTGTGCGAGCACGACGGACAATAGGGTAAGGAGCAGCGTACGCGAGAGGAGAGAGCGCGGCACGAGCCGTTGTAACCACTCATGATTCATATTGGATCTCAGCGACAAACATATAGCCCGCACCGCGGACGGTTTTGATTAGGTTTGCTTTACCATTATCACGCAGGCGCTGTCGTAGGCGGCTTACTTGGACATCTATGCCTCGTTCTTGTGGCTGAGCGTCGCGGCCTCGGGTGGCTTGGCTAATCGCGTTGCGATCTAACAATTGGTGGGGGTTATCTATAAACAACATCAGCAGCGCATAATCCGATGCCGAGAGTTCAATCTCCATGCCGGTGACCACTTGATGGAGCTGTTGTGTCGCCGGCTCCAAGCGCCATTGCCCAAACCGAATCGCTTTCGGCCGCGATAAGGTCGTTTCTTGCAATTGTTGGGTGCGGCGAAGCAAAGCACGAATACGCGCAATGAGCTGGCGAGGACTAAAGGGTTTGGCAATATAATCATCCGCGCCCAGCTCTAAGCCAACGATTTGATCGGTTTCATCAGACACCGCGGTGAGCATAATGATTGGCACGCTGGAGTCTTTGCGAATGGCTTTACATAAGGTAAACCCATCATCACCGGGAAGCATCACGTCAAGTAAGATAAGGTCTGGGTATTGGACCGCAAGCTTCGAGCGCATTTCATGACCATTTTGCGCGGTGGTCACTTCATATCCTGCTTTGGACAGATAGGCCTGCAAAAGCTCGCGAATTTCTACATCGTCATCAACCACTAAAATGCGTTTGGCTGCAGCCATAGCGCCGATACCCTTTCTTACCAACATCAATGAGCGCCATTATCGGTGGTTTGGGCCTGTGATGCTACTGACAATGACGCACTTTGCATAATTAATCAGCGACTTGATCAAGGTCAGACCACATACCCTAGACAGGACGAACGAGAATGCAGGCAAACGAAGAATAAAATCGCTGGAAACGAAAAAGCCCTCCGAAGAGGGCTTTAGAAACCTTAGTGAGATGCCAGACAGGATTACTCGCTATCGCTGTGCATCGCTTTGTGAATACACAGTGCCGCGCCACCCCATGTGACCGCGAAACCAATGATCATCATTACAATTGCGCCTGTGGTCATGATTCTGTCTCCATATCGCGTGCGGGCGTTGTGGTTGAATTCACGATGATGCCAACCACAACCATGGCTGCGACGAGCCCCCAACCTAGGGTGATGAGTTCGAACTGTGCATAGCCGCCGTATCCTTCATTAACCGTGTTGATCAAGTTTTTGGTGATGATCACGGCCAACATAATTGGGCTGACAAAGCGGATACACACTTCCATCCACTGGCCAACACTAAACTCAGATACGCGGTTAACGTATTGGCGAATATCGGAAAGTTTCACCAACCAGCCGACGACAATGAGCTCAATCAAACAGCTTGCTAGCAGCGCTACGTTGTTGACGAAGTAGTCCACTAAATCGAGAAGCAACAAGCCGCCGTTAGTTGCAAAGGCCATCGAAACCACGAAGCCAACGCCGCAGACGGCTGTCGCTGCCTTTTCACGTGCAAGGTTCAGCTTATCCATGATCGATGCAGTCACTGCTTCGATAATCGAAATGTGTGAGCTCAGCCCAGCGACGACGAGCGCAAGGAAGAACAATGGCCCGAGGATGTAGGGGATCGGCAGTAAGTTGATCGCCGCTGGTAGCGTGACAAAGGCAAGTCCTACGCCGCCACTGACAACATCGGTAATGCCTTTGCTTTGCTCTGCCGCCATGTAGCCCAAAATGGAGAAGATCAATACCCCCGCCACAATGGAGAAGCCACAGTTGATCAGCACTGTCATCAAGGCGTTGTTGTTTACGTCCGATTTTTCAGGCAGGTAGCTGGAGTAGGCCAGCATGATGGCAAACCCAACGGACAAGGTGAAGAAAATCTGCCCATAGGCGGCCGACCACACTTTTGCATCTAACAACTTGCTAAAGTCAGGCGCAAATAAGTAGTTCAAGCCATCGAGGGCACCCGGCAGCATCACTACGCGGCCAATCAGCAAGATCACCATGATGAATAGCAGTGGCATCATAATCTTGCTGGCTTTTTCAATCCCGCCTTTGACGCCACGATAGACGGCTGCATAAGTGATTGCCCATGCGATGATCATCGGAATAGCAATATGCCATTGCCAATCGCCTAAGTTGGTGGGTGAATTTTCTCCCAGCTTCAAATAGTCAGAGAAAAAGAACGCGTTGGTATCTGTGCCCCAATCCTGGCCAAACGAGAAGCCAAAATAAGAGATGGCCCAACCAATGACGGCAACATAGTAAATACCGATGGTTGCGGCGATCAGAACTTGGAACCAGCCTAACCATTCGAACTTGGTATTGAGTTTAGAAAAGACCACAGGCGACGAGCCGCGGAGTTTTTTGCCTAACCCAAACTCCATGATCATAAAGGGGATACCGGCGGTTAGCATGGCGAAAAGGTATGGAATAAAAAAGGCGCCGCCACCGTTTTCGTAGGCCATATAAGGGAATCGCCAAATGTTCCCCAAGCCAATTGCTGACCCGACAGCGGCTAAAATAAAGCCAGCGCGCGAGCCCCATTGTTCTCGTTTCATATCTACTCCTTTGCGAATCGCTACCATCTTTCACCATATAGGTATCGCAGTGTTGTGAGGCTGCAGATCGTTTTATGGCTTATATGAAAGAAATAGCACATTCCCACAATTATAAGTTTTAACTTCCTGTTGCCCGTATGTTGAAATTTTTATCTAGGACGGGCATTGATGGCAGATTAAGCACTGGTCAGGCCTAAATCAATAGCCGCAAAACCAAGCAGTTAGCACAAAAATTTTTGTTAACTTGGTGTAAACAATTATAAGTGGTGTTTCATGCTGGGCTTTTACTTTTGATGTAGACGATTGAGCTGTCAAAATTATCAATAGAGGCGAATGATCGTTATTTTGATTTGCTGTCTGGGTGACGAAAAAAACAGCAAAATGCCCCCTTGAATTGAAGTTCACACAGGTATCTTTACTCGCGGATCCTCACGATGAGGATAGGGAAAACATGATGATCGCCTCAGATTCGCCATTTTATTCGCTACATAATAGCGATATTTTTCATCTTTTAATCAGTAGTTTAGCTTTGTAAGAGCCCACTTAGTCGACGTCGGTGCAGCTTTGACAGGAGAGGGTATATACTTGGATTAATAGGTATTGCACCTGATCCGCGGCGTCTTTGGGGTTAATCATTATGTCAACAAGGAGTATCAGCATGGATAAAACACTTGCATACGCACTGACAACCGCTGTTTGCGCGCTGGGTATGATTTTCACTTTTGCTGCTGTCGCTGTGTTGTCTTAATTATCATCGGTTCGCTGTTAACGAGAATGGACACTGGCGCCCTAACTGTGAGTAGCTACGTTGCGCAGTAAGCGTTACCATGCACAGCGGCCAGCGTGCTGGAAGTGAGCTAACACACTGAAAGCGATGCGTTAATCAAGAGCTGTACGCTAATAAAGAGCTTTGCTCGCATAAAGCGTTATGCAAGATGAATAAGGGGCGAAAGTGTTAAGAAGTAAGCAAGCTTTGACAGACAACTCTCCCGGTACGGCAATGCCAATTGCTCCGCGCCATTTTACCCGGCCACAGCGTATCGCGCTGGTACTGCAGGGAGGCGGGCAACGCGGGATTTTTACCGCAGGCGTGCTTGATGCATTTCTTAATGTCCGATTTGATCCATTTCAACTTTATTTAGGGACGTCTGCCGGCGCACTCAACTTGACGGCGTATGTATGCCAGCAGCATCGCTACGGGCATCGGTTTATCACTGAGCTCACCACGCAAGAGCGCTTTTTCCACCTGATGAAGTACGTGCGCCGCCAACACCATATGGATTTAGATTGGGCGCTTAGTACGGCATTGCCGGGTCATGAGGCTGCGCTGGACATTGAAACAGCGAAGCTACACTTGAACGGAAGAGAGGCCTACGCGTGCGTGACTGAGGTTGATACCCTGAAACCGGCCTTTTTCTCGATTACCGATGACACTTGGCCAGATGCACTCAAAGCAACCTGTGCCATCCCTTTGCTTTATCCGCATCCTGTTTGCATTAATGGTAAGCGCTATGTTGACGGTGGCGTGAGTGCCGCGGTGCCGGCGAAAGAAGCCTTCGCCCGTGGGGCGGATATTATTGTAGTGATTCGCACTGAGCCGGCGTTGGAGCAAGACAAAGGCGGCCCAGAAGATCAGAGCCATTTTTTGGATACATTACGGACCAAGTTTGAAGCCAAAAAGCCGCATTTTAAGATTTCTGACTATCTCTCTAATTTTGAATTTAAGTACCGTCTAACCCGATTTGAAACCTTTCAAAAGGAGTTGAACAAGCAGTTAGCCGAACTCTCCGAACGCTACAAATCTAGCCGTGAGCAATGGGTGAGTCGTGTTCGCGATGGAATGAGAGAAAAAGCGATGCAAAACGGCGGACGCTGGCTCTTTGGCGGTGACACGATTTATCGGTTGCAGTCGTTATCGGGTAAACCGCTGAGCAGCGAGATGCTCAAAATGCTCACTACGCACTATCAAAGCTATCAAAACGAATTACAGTTTTTAGCCGAGCCACCACCTCGTGCACAGGTGTTACAAATCGCGCCGAGCGCACCGCTACAAAGCAGTGCATTATTGAGCAAGCCTGAGCAACTCGATGCGGACTATCAACTGGGCTTATCGCTTGGCAATCAGTTTATGGCGCAATACGGCGATGCTCTCAATACCATATCAACCGTTAAAAGTGAGGCTTTTGAGCCCAACTCAATAGCGTTACCACACCAAGGATAGGCGATGACGGAGTTTGAAAAAATGCAGCGGGGGTTACCGTATTCCCCAGCCGATGAGGAATTAACCTTATTTCGCTATGCTGCGCGCCGCTTATGCCAACAGTTTAATCGTATCGATCCTGAAGACACCGATAACCTTGCGATAGTAACGACCAAGTTGTTTGCAGGGATTGGATCCAATGTGGATATTGATGCGCCGTTTTTTTGTCACTACGGAATGAATATCGAAATCGGCGATAACGTCAGTATTGGACCTAATTGCACCATGCTTGATGGGGCCCATGTTCGGATTGGGCATAATGTCAGCATCGGTCCCAATGTGGGTATCTATACCACGCGCCATCGCGTACTCCCGCTCGACATTGCTCGTGGAGAGTGTGAAACCTCACAAAGCGTGATTGTCGGCAATAACGTCATTATCGAAGGCAACAGTGTGATCAAAGCAGGCGTTGCGATTGGTGAAGGTGTGGTGATTGAGGCGGGATCGGTGGTGGATACAGATATCGAACCCTTTTCCATAGTGGCAGGTAATCCAGCAGAGGTTGTCCGGCGTTTACAATAGAGGTAGCCATTACTTGGGTGGGAAATGTTATAATATAACATTTTCTAATTGGCATCCTGGTAACGCTGTAGTAATGTTAACGCCCTGATTCGGGTGTCAGTAGTAAGAGACAAATTCTAATGGTAAAAGTAAGGGCTCGGGTGCCTCTGAACGTTGGAGTAGGGAGCCATATCCCTGCCGAAATTCTATCTTTTGAAGGACTAGCGTCTGGACAGGAGCACGTTGCGCTTATTTTTAAACAAGCGGACGTGACCGATCAAACTCCCCTAGTGCGAATGCATTCTGAGTGCTTAACGGGCGATGTATTCCATTCATCACGGTGTGATTGTGGTGAGCAGCTCGAAGAAACGATCCAAAAGATGGGTGAAAATGGCGGGATTATCCTCTATCTTCGTCAAGAAGGGCGTGGAATTGGCCTATACAATAAGCTTGATGCTTATGAGCTGCAAAGCCAAGGCATGACTACTTACGAAGCCAATAACCATCTTGGCTTTGCGGACGATTTACGTGACTTTACTGAAGCCGCACAAATGCTAAAAGCCTTGGACATTCATCGCATTCGGTTAGTGACCAACAACCCGAAAAAAATTGAAGAACTCCAAGCTGCCGGTATTGACCTCAAAGAAGTGATTGGCACCAAAGCGCACCTCAAAGAAGGTAATCGCAATTATTTAAAAGCTAAAATTGAGTATGGCAAACATCGTCTGAATATCGAGCAAGACTAAGTGGTAGTGAGTTGTGCTTAGTCGCAAACTTTACGGAAGGGCAGTGACAGTCACTGCCCTTTTTCGATACAGTGCGGCGCGATATATAAGCTTTCACTCAAGGACGAGTCATGAAAACGCAATTTTGGCAGTATATTTTCCCACCTTTGCCGCCCATTGCGATGTTACTTACCGTGGGCTTCGGTGTGTTGCTCAACCACTATTTTTCTTTTCCGTTCACATTAGGTTCGCCATATTGGGCTGTATTTCCTCTTACGCTCGCCATTGGATTGCTGGTGGCGGCGAAATGGGCATTTCATCGTCATCACACCACCGTTGATCCAATCAAAGAGCCATCAGCCCTGGTTACAACCGGCATTTATGCCTATACGCGCAATCCGATGTATCTCGCTTTGGTATTGCTCATCGTTAGCGCTGGATTCTACTTTAACTCTCTTTGGTGTTGGGGCTTGGTTCCCGCCTATATGGCCTACCTGTCAATGACCTTTATCTTCTCTGAAGAGCGGCGACTCGCTGCGCATTGGCCTGACGCATTTGCTGAATATCGGGCACACGTCAGACGCTGGATTTGAGATTATAAAAACTAATCTCAACTATGATAAAGAATCGTGTTGCGGCGACTCATCGCCCATTGCTTTCCTCACTGCTCAGGCCTATTATCGCGCTGTCTTTGGTTGTGATGTTTTTCGTGTTTCTAGCGTAAAGCTTTGCAACATCCACTTATCAAATCATTATTTCGCATAATTCATTTTTAGGAGTGTAGGAATGTCTTCGGCAATGCCTATGGGTAAGTTGTTGCTGCTCATTGTAATGCTGGCTGCGGTGGGTCAAATGACTCAAACCATGTATGTTCCATCGATTGCAGCGATGGCCGCAGATTTCTCGGTATCACCGGCGCTATTGCAGGCGGTGATGGCGTGCTACTTGATCCCGTACGGGCTGTCTCAGTTTATTTATGGCCCCATCTCCGACCGCATTGGGCGTAAGCCCGTTATTTTGGCCGGGCTTGCCTTATTCTTGGTCGGGACAGGGATCACGCTGTTAGCACATTCCTATTCGTGGTTTTTAGTGGGTAGTGTGGTGCAAGGCGCTGGGATTGGCTGTGGTGGCGCCATGGCGCGAACCTTAACCCGAGATTGTTTCTCTGGCGCGAAGTTGCACCGTGCCAACAGTTTGGTGAGTATGGGGCTTATTWTCTCACCATTAATGGCGCCTTTATTAGGAGGATACCTTACCGAGGTGTTGAACTGGCGGGCGAGTTACTTTTTCTTGCTGCTGCTAGCGATCGTGGTCTATGCAGTGATGGCGCTGCGTTTTACCGAAACGTTACCGCAAGAGGCTCGTCAGCCCGGTAATTTTATCGGTCGTTACCGCCATGTCATGAGCTCGCGGCGTTTTCGAGGTTACCTATTGTGTTTGATTACGGTCTTCTCGGGCGTGTCGGTCTTTGAAGCGGCCGCTGGGGTGATTATGTCTGATGGATTACAATTATCACCGACGCTGATCAGTGTCCTTTTTGTCGCGCCACTGCCTGCCTATTTAGTGGGATCGGGCCTATCTAGCCGCTTTGCCGATACCATAGGCTACTACGCGACATTGACGCTGGGTAGCGTAATGGCATTAATGGGAGCAGGGATCCTTGTTGTATCAGGACTAATGGGCGAGATTTCTGTGTATAGCTTAATTGGTGGCGGTTGTGTGTATTTTGCCGGTGCAGGCGTGTTATTCCCAGCGGCCAGCACGGGGGCACTGAGCCCATTTCCTTATCATGCGGGCACAGCCGGTGCTATCTTGGGGGGCGCTCAAAACCTGCTTGCGGGTCTTGTGACGCTAGCGGCCAGTCGATTAGGTGTCGCGAGTCAACTTTCTCTGGGCTCAATGATGCTTGCTCTCGGCATACTCGCGAGCATTGGCTTAATGATGAGTTATCGTGCGGACCAACACGGGGACGATCCCACCTCGGCACCAGTCCACTAAGGATACAAATGCAAACGGCAGCATGGGCTGCCGTTTTTAATTTCTCATCCTGACCATAGCGGTCGAGAAAGGCGAGCTGCCACGTCAATCATAGACGTGAGGTCTGCCATCAGTGCAGTTGTGTGGGGCTGCGTTTCCATAGTAAGTGACAGAATTTTTCTTCCGGATCACGGCTGAGTAGCATACGCACAAACACATCGGCCAAGGCGCCTTCTTTTGCCATCCCAATTTGTACTTCCGCACAGTGGGCGAGGTTGATGTCAGGCCCGACATGCTCAGGCCAATCGCTGCCGACTTCAACCACGATGGCGCCGCCGTCTTCCTCAAAATGGGATTCGTATGCCGCCAAATCGTCATACTCCAAATTATCTGGTGCCATCTCCGCGAAGATCTCAAAGGCGGTTTCGAGGATCTCATCCAAGCTCATTAGCGCTGATTGCGTCATTGGGTGTTCTCTATTCGTTCTGGGCGTGCTCGGACTATACCACGGTGGTTACGAATTCTCAGCCCGTCAATTATCCAACGCGACAGCTGGCAAGGATTATGCTTAACTTTACGCAAACGCCTGTACTCAATTTAAGCAAGCGCGTTGATACAGGGTGAGATTCGGTGGTAGAGCGTTGATTTGTCCATGCAGATGACCAACAATAGCGCACGCATTCAACCTTGTGTGAAAGTCGTGACTCAGTTGCAATCTCAAACGGCTTATTTACCAGAGCCGGATCGGCGCTCGCCGTTACAACCCGAATTTATCCCTGTCATGGTCAAAGCGATCAAACAGCTTCGTGCTTTGATCGGTAAGCGGCTTCACAGTGTCTACGTGAGCGGCGATATTGTCTGGCGTCGTGCGATAGTGGGGGAGTCTGTCCTGCATTTAACCGTGGTATGCCACCAACCACTAACGCTTGACCAATCCAGTGCCATGAATACCTTATTGTGGCGAATTAAAACCAGTCATAGCAAAGTCATCGATGGCTGTCATATCGACACAGTGACAGTGTCACAAGTTCGTGATTTGGCCGAAATCTTTCACTGGGGCTTCTTTTTTAAACATCGTGCAATGTGCCTGTATGGCCAAGATCTTTCCGAGAGTTTTGGCCATTTCGAGGCGAGTTGGGAAGTGGCGAAAGCGATGAATCCCGATTTGAGCGGTAAACTCGCACGTGCCAAGCATAAAATACAAGCGGCCACGACATGGAATACGCAACTGACTGCAGCACAGCGCATTGCCGATACCTTAATTCGTGGTGCGTTTGGTTTGGTATTGCATAAAGAAGGGACGTGGACGGAATCACTACCTGACTGTGCAGAGTTGTTTATTAAGCATTATCCTGCTAAACAACAAGCAATTGAGCGACTTTTTATCCTGCTAGATCGCAAACCTGTAAAAAAACGTGCTGTTATGATGCTCCTCAATGACTTTGGTGACTGGTTGATCAAAGAATATGCACGTATTGACTTTAAAATCGGTTAGCAGGACCAATACGCAGTGTATATCAGCTCGTTATCCAAAAACGTGGTTACGATAATCTGTGAGCTGGCCCACCTTATACCCTACAAGTTGCTAACGGAATCTGATCTTGGTCAATAAAATAGTGTAACAAACTTTTCACAAATGAAGGTTTGATGAACTATAAAACGCAATTGAGCCGTGGTAGTTGTGCTCTACAGATGTATTTATTCAGTATTTATGACTAAATAAACATTTACATCGCATGCATGATTCGGTAATCTCGATTGCAGATAGTCACTGTGAGTGAATAATTAATCGACAATTCGTCGTTTTGTCACGGTGATACAAATAAAAATTCAGGATTCAGACGTATGCAAAAAACTGACTCTCTCTCGACGACGGTGCCTTCGATGAGAAATATTCTGATGTTCGCCATCCCATCGCTTCTTGGCTTACTTCTCTTTATGACGCCGGTAAACTTCGGCGATGGTGTCACTATTCCCATTGCGGTCATGGCCGGAAGCGTTCTTGATTTATTGGGCGGCTCGGCAACTGCTGTGGTCACCGCATTGGTGGTTTTCAGTGCGGTCACCTCATTGATTGTTACGCTAACAAAACCCCGCTTTATTACTCGCCACGGTTTTCTCAACGGCCTATTCAATGTTTCACCGATTTGGCTAGCCACCCGTGTGATCGGTGGTGTATTTGTTGCCATGACCTTCTTCGGTTACGGGTCTGAACTTATCATGGGTGAGCTCACTGGCGCGTTCGTGCTTAATGATTTGCTGCCTATCCTGCTTTCTGTGTTTATTTTTGCCGGATTGCTGTTGCCATTGCTGACCAGTTTTGGCCTGCTGGAAATGTTAGGCGCCGTTTTCACTAAAGTGATGCGTCCATTATTTGGCTTGCCTGGCCGCTCGGCGGTTGACTGTGCGGCATCTTGGTTAGGCGACGGCAGTGTCGGTATCTTGATGACGAGCAAGCAATACGAGCAAGGTTTTTACACACAGCGTGAAGCTGCGGTTGTCGGCACCACCTTCTCTGCGGTATCGATTAGCTTTAGCTTGGTTGTGATTGCCCAAGTTGACTTGATGCACATGTTTACTTGGTTCTATTTAGCAGTGTGTCTGGCGGGGATTGCTGCAGCGATTATCGTTCCTCGTCTTCCGCCGCTTTGCTGGAAAAAAGACGAGTTGATTGACGGCTCAACCCGCCAATCGAACGAAGAAGTGTTACCTGAAGGCCATACCACGCTGAGCTACGGCTTACAGTGCGCGCTTAACCGTGCTGAAAAAATTCGCTCGGTGAACAGCGTGCTCAAAGAAGGGGCTCAAAACGCGGTTGATATGGTGCTGGGCGTACTCCCTGTTGTGATGGCGATTGGTACAGCGGCATTGATGGTGGCTGAGTACACCAGTATCTTTAACGTACTGGGTGCACCGTTTGTTCCTTTGCTTGAGCTACTGCATATTCCCGAGGCGGTCAAAGCATCAGAAACTATGGTGATTGGTTTTGCGGATATGTTTATCCCTGCCATTCTTGCCGCGGAAATTGACAACGAAATGACCCGCTTTGTGATTGCAGCGATGTCTGTCACCCAGCTGATTTACATGTCAGAAGTTGGTGCTTTGCTGCTAGGCAGTAAAATTCCAGTCAAAATCTGGGAACTGTTTGTGATCTTTATTTTGCGTACCTTGGTGACCTTACCGGTGATCGCGGGTGTCGCACATTTGATTTTCTAAGCCGATAGGCCAAGAACAGTCTGTTAAGCGCCTCGCGTTTTCAACGTGAGGCGTTTTTTTTGGGTCACGAATTCATGCAGTAGCACCTTATGCTTGGTATGGTAAATGCGCGCGAACTATCTGGCATGTTACCCCTCATCTATCACCAACATGATGAGCGGTAAGGGTTTAATAAGGAGATGGGATGAAAATAGTGACACTTCATGGGCTGTACATGCACGGTGTGTTTTTGATCCCGCTAAGTGAACGCCTAGAAAAGCAAGGACATGAGGTGCTCAACCTTTCTTATAACACCCTAGATCCGGACTTTGAGCAAATTGCTCGTCGCATCAATGCGTTTATTGATCATCAGCCCACGATTTTAATCGGCCACTCGATGGGCGGGCTGATTATTCGCCGCTATTTGGAGCAGAGTGCGCAACTAGACGATAACCCTGCTGATGCGGTGCACGCGGTGATTACCCTCGGCACCCCCCATCAAGGCGCAACACTGGCCAAAGTATTTGAGGATTTAGGGTGGGGCGGCTGGCTGTTCCAACGGAGCCAATCTATTTTATTGCCCGATGAGGTGATGCCCTGGCAGGGATTACCGCCTTTGCACAGTATTGCCGGAAATTGCCCGTGGGGCCCAGTATCGCTGCTGATAAAGAACCAAGTTTGCGACGGCACTGTGCTGGTCGAAGAAACTAAAATCGAAGGCATGAGCAGTCATGATATCTTTCCGCTCACCCACATTGCATTGCTTTTTTCTCGTCGGGTGAGCGATAAAGTGATCGCCATTATCGACAGCTACCAGCCTGCTTCCGAACCTGCCGCACAAGTTGAACCCTAACGCTAATGTGACGGAACCTCATCGGCGAGCCAGCGAGCAATAAACGTTCCTTCAGGGTCGTATTGTGCAGTTTGCTTGTCGAGATTAAACCGACGACTGCCGCGAGGATCTGCACCGACACCGGCGAGGTATTGCCAATTACCATAGTTAGCGGCGACATCGAAATCAATCAGTTGTTGCTCAAAGTAAGCAGCGCCGTAACGCCAGTCCACACCTAGCTCATWCACCAAGCAGCTCGCGACTAATTGACGACTCCGGTTCGACATCCAGCCTGTGTGTTTTAGCTGGCGCATGGCAGCGTTGACGATCGGAAAATCGGTATTGCCTTCACGCCATGCCATAAAGGCTTCGGCATAAAACGTAGTGAGCGGACGTTTATCGGCAATGCCCTTAAAGCGGAAAAAGCGCGCTCCGTAGTGATACAACATCCACTGGAAATATTCCCGCCATAGGAGCTCAAAATAGAGCCAATAGGTGGACTCATTTTTCTCCACATTGCGCTCATAACGGTCCAGCTCTGCAGCGACCCAACGCACAGACAAACAACCATTGGCTAGCCATGCGGATAAGCGGGATGAAAAATCCCAACCATCCAAACCATTTCGCGTCTCTTTGTAGCGTTGAATACGATGGGTATCCCACAAGTAATGATTCAGTTGCGCGCGACCAGCAATCTCTCCACCTTGATAAGGGGCAATACGGCGATCCGATAAAGGCGCGGGCTCGGTAACTATGCCATCGATAGGGCGCGGTAAGGACTCTGGCACCGCAAGCGGCAAACGTGGCGGAATGTCGCGCTTTTCGACCGCTTTTCTAAATTGCGTAAAGGTGGCAGGAATATCGGGTAAATCAAAGGGTAACTGATGCTGACTAAACAGCGTATGTGCATCAGACACCACCACACGCTGTGGAAACCGGCTAACAAGGGTATCTATTTGCTGGCGCTCAAAGGGGCCTGGGTGATCGGTGACGCCAATAACATCAATCTGGTGTTGGGTACACAGGTCGGCAAGCACTTCCAAAGGTGTGCCTGTTCTAATGATGAGCTTTTGTCCCATGACATCGAGCGCACGATGAAGTTCGATAAGGCTTTGCCACAAAAACGCTTCGCGCTGAGGGCCGAGGTGTTTACTTTGGAAGTGATCCGCGCGTGACCAGCGCGGATCAATGACAAACACACAGGTAAGTTCGTCACAGCTCGAAGCAAGATTGGCGAGCGCAGGGTTGTCATGAATTCGAAGGTCGTGGCGAAACCACATCAGTCCGCGTTGCATGTTGATCTCCTTTTTCTCGCCAATACGCCGAGAATCGACATCCAGATTGATCAGTAAGTATGGATGCCGATGTTTTAAACAGCGAATTGGGTCTAGGATTAGATCTGTCGTTGACGTTGCGCCCAATAGCCAACAAACACAAAGATACCTACCACGGCGCACATTAGCCATTGATCAGGCCAGGCGCGCATTTTCGTGGCGAGCCAAGGAGACACTGCCACAATAAATGCGCCGTAGCCAAATGCATTGATGCCGATAAACACTAAGGTGCGGACAAAAAAGTTGTGGCCGGTCAGTAAACGACGCAGGGTACGGTTAATGTCGTTACCAAACACCACCAATAAAGATGCGGTGACCGCAATGGCGATTTCGTTTAACCAAGGGGTTAGCCAAGCACCGCCTTGGGCAAGCCAAGAGATAATAATATTCATAATTCGTCACACTCTGTAGAATGCTGCTAGGTTACTGATTTCTACTAGCGACTTCCAGCCTCAACGTAAGTCGCGTGCGGTAAGGAGAAAACATGAGAATTGCCTCAATAGGGTTGGGTGACATCGCCCAAAAGGCATACCTGCCACTACTTGCAACCTGGCCCGATCTCGACTGGGTCTTGTGTAGCCGCCAAGCCGATACACTCGCGAAATTGGCGCAGCAGTATCGGGTAGCGCACACAGCAGCCAATGTTGAAGAAGTGTTAGCGCTGAACGTGGATGGGGTGATGATTCATGCAGCCACTCATGCTCATCCGGCGTTGGTGCGTCCGTTCTTAGCCGCAGGTATTCCCGTGTTTGTCGACAAACCGGTGGCCCAATCGGGGGCGGATGTTGAAGCCCTCTTTAACCTTGCAGAAAAGCATAATACGCCTTTGTTTGCAGGATTTAATCGCCGTTATTTGCCGTTGTTAAACGCCCATTTAAACGGCCAGCGCCCAGAAGATGAACTCGGCTCGCCATTGTTATCGTTACGGTGGGAAAAGCATCGTCATGCGCTGCCAGATGCGCCCCGTCGGTTTATTTTCGATGACTTTATTCACCCGCTTGACAGTATTAACCTGCACGGTGACATGAACATTGATGATTTGGATGTGTTTGCCCAGTTTGATGAAGGACTGCTCGCGCGTTTAGATATTCGTTGGCATCGCGAGAATAGCTTATTTGAAGCCAGTATGAATCGCCAATACGGCGCCACCAAGGAAACCATTGCCGCAGCCTATCGTAACGAGTGCTACTTCTTTGATGGATTTACGCGCGGTGAGCGTATGCAAGACAATCAAGTCGCGCAATTGTCTCTCCCTGACTGGACAGGCATGCAGGCCAGTAAAGGGTTTGAAGCCATGTCCAGTCAGGGAGAGACAATTGCGCGACTTGATTGTCTTGCATACGCTC